>NZ_QEWA01000029.1:0-92130 GCF_003390775.1 Thermobacillus sp.
GGATGCTTTTCCATAAACGGCTGCAGGAAGCTTTCGTCGTCCAACAGTTCATCGATGATCGCCAATTCGGCAGGCAGTTTCCGTATTTCTTCTGGAAGAATCGTATCCCACAGGGTTAATTGTTCGTCGCGAAGTTTCAACAATTTTCTTCACCTCAAGGAAGGATTCCCAAGGGGCGATGTTGAACTATTAAGACAAAGGAATTCGCCTCTTGGGATAGGTTGTCTCGGCAACTTCCTATTTCCACATGGAGGAGATGAATTCCTTTTATTTTGCTTAAAACAGCCGACTTTTTCAGGGGAAACTAGCTAAGACCAGGGCGTTGAACCGGCTGTTGCAGCGCGCAGCCGGCAAACCGCTTAATTTTCGGGAGATGGCCGAGGTGCTGGGCTCGACCATTCAAGCCCATGTATTCGTCGTCAGCCGAAGGGGGAAATTGCTCGGCTGCGCGGCCGCGCGCCCTTGGGAAAATGATCATATACGCGCTGTATCATCATCCGGCGAGATCTATTTTCCGCCGGAGACGAACGAACGGTTCATGAACATGCAGGAGACGGTGACAAATACCGAGCCAGATCCCGGCATTGCCGTCACGTTTCCCGAGATGTCCGAACACCGGGTCATGACGGTCGTTCCGATCATCGGCGGAGGCGACCGGCTCGGAACCCTCGTCCTGACCAGAGACTCCGGTTCTTTCGGAGAGGACGATCTCATTCTGGCGGAATACGGTTCGACAATTGTCGGCATGGAGATTCTGCGCGAACGGGCAGAGGAAATTGAAATGGAGGCGAGAAGCAGAGCGGCCGTCCTGGTGGCGGTCAATTCCCTGTCCTTCAGCGAGCTGGAAGCAGTCGAACATATTTTCGAAGAACTGGATGGGCAGGAAGGACTGCTGGTTGCTTCCAAAGTCGCAGATCGGGTGGGCATTACGCGTTCGGTCATCGTCAATGCGCTGCGCAAGCTGGAAAGCGCGGGCGTCATTGAGACACGTTCACTTGGGATGAAAGGCACATATATTAAGATTCTTAATCCTCAATTGCTGCAAGAACTCGACAAAATGAGGTCGTAAGACATTTGTAAGATAACCGCATCGGCTATAAAAAGCACTTTCTTCGGATGCGAAGATAGTGCTTTTTTCGTATTGTGACAAGATTAAAAAAAAATCATCATTAGAAATGTCGGCAAGTTTTGGATACCGGCTGTCGCAATCTTTTCTATATCGACAAGACTACTGTTGATTTTTATAGGGATTTGTCGATATGAAGCAGGAATTACCCATTATTTGTTGAATTAGGTACCAAAGATTAGCCGGAAAAAACCATGCAGAAAGGCGGGGATTATTGATGAATGTGCTGGGCGGGGCCGATATGGCCAGGCTCAAGGGGGCCATATCGGCAGCGGAACTGCGGCAGCAGGTTATCGCCGACAACATCGCCAACGTCGACACCCCCGGATTCAAACGGTCTGGAGTACTGTTTGAAGAGCTGCTGGCCAGCCGGTTGGGCCGTCAGGCGCCCAAGCTGGTCGCCAGGCGGACGCATGAGAAGCATATTCCGTTCGGCGGCTCAGGAAGCGTTGTCAAACCGCGGCTGGTGACGGATGACAGCACGTCGATGCACAACAGCGCGAACAATGTCGACATTGATCGCGAAATGGCGCTGCTCGCCAAGAACCAGCTGCGCTACAACGCCCTGGTCCAACAGCTCAATCATGAGATCTCGATGCTTCGGATCGGAATTGAAGGGAGATAACCGCCTTGAGACTGAATGACGGATTTGAAGCCAGCGCTTCCGCGCTGACCGCACAGCGGCTCAGGATGGACATCATCTCGTCGAACATCGCGAACGCGGAGACAAGCCGCGGACGGTTCGTGAACGGCCGTTGGGAGCCCTACGCGCGCAAGATGGTCGTCCTTGAACCGATCCGGAATTCGTTCTCGAACATGCTGAACGCGAAATTGTCCGGCGGCGAGCGCCGGATGTCCGGCGTCAAGGTGGCGCGCATCGTGGAAGATTCCACGCCGGCCAAACTGGCGTACAACCCGTCCCATCCCGATGCGGATGAGAACGGGTATGTCCGGATGCCGAACGTCGACATTCTGAAGGAAATGGTGGACATGATCTCCGCGACCCGTTCGTATGAAGCCAACGTGACGGCGCTCAACGCATCGAAAGCCATGTTCACCAAAGCGCTGGAAATCGGCAGACAGACCTGATCTGAAAGGGAGGGCTAATCGCGTATGATTCAGGGATTGACCGGCGCCGGATCGCTGCTGAATACCGCCGGCGGGGTGAACAGACAGTCGCCCGCCGAATCGGTGGAACAATTCAGCGACTATCTGAAACAGGCGATTGACAGTGTGGCGCAGCAGGAAGACGCCGTCCGGCAGACGACCGAACGGTTCATTGTCGGCGAAGCGGATGTGTCGGAAATGATGATTGTCTCCGAGCAGGCCAAGCTCAGTCTTCAGCTCACCGCTCAGATACGCAACAAAGTCATCGAAGCGTATCAAGAGATCATGAGAATGCAGGTCTGATCGCACCAAAAGTCATAGCACAGAAACCGGGTGAGGTGAAAACGTGAACGAGAGACTTGCCCAATATCGCGAACGCGTCGCGCAATATTGGCAGCAATTCGGCAAGAAACAGCGGATCTATCTTGCCGCGACAGCGGGCGGCCTCATCCTGCTGACAATCGTTCTGATCTACCTGTTCTCCAGGACCGAATACGAGCTGGCATTTCAGAATCTGGATGCAACGGACGCCGCGGCCATCATGGAACATCTGAACGCCGAAGGAATTCCGTACAAGCTCGGCAACGACGGCACGAGCATCTCGGTGCCCGCCTCCGTCGCTTCGCGGGTGAAAGTGGAAATCGGCTCCATGGGCATTGTCCGCAACGGCTCGATCGGCTTTGAATCGTTCAGGAATTCCGGGTCGCAATTCGGGATGACCGACAACGAGTTCAACGTTCGCTACCGCGACGCTCTGAACGGGGAAGTGCAGCGGCTGCTGAATTCGATGGAAGGCGTTCAGCGCTCCAACGTGCTCATCAATCTTCCGGAAGAGTCCGTGTTCCTGAACGACGAGAGGGACGAGGCTTCGGCGTCGATCACGATCGAGTTCAAACGGGGATTCCGCCCCACGCAGGAACAGATTGATGCTTATTACAACCTGGTGAAGACGGCGGTCCCCAACTTGAGCGTCGAGAACATTACGATCTCCAGCCCGCAGGGGGAACTGATCGCTTCCGAGAAAGCGGGAGGCGGCGTCAATTTCGCCTCGACGGCGGCGGAAGCGCAATTCAGAATCCAGCGCAAGTATGAGTCCGACCTGAAGCGGGAGATCCAGCAGTTCCTTGGCCAGATGGTGGGTATCGAGAATCTCGCGATCAGCGTGAACAGCACGCTCAACTTTGACCAGAAGACATCGGTGGAGAATCTCGTTCAGCCGCAGGAAGGCAGCACGACCGGCGTCGTGATCAGCGAAGAGATTCACAACAGAACGACCACGGGCACGACGGGACCAGGAGGCGTAGCCGGTACCGGCGAAACCGACATTCCCGGCTATGATGCCATTGACGGGTCCAGCACGAGCAGCTCGGAAGAGACTTCCCGCATTTCGAACTATGAAGTCAGCCGGATCCAGAACCAGATCGTGTCGGCTCCGTTCGTCGTCAAGGATCTGTCGATCGGCATCGGCATCCAGGAAGGCGTGTTTACCGAAGAGAACCGCGCCTTCGTCATGGATTATCTGACCCGGCTGGTCCGCACGCAATTGGCGCAATCGGGACTCGACCTGTCGAACGACGATGTGGTCGTGAGCAAGGTTTCCCTCATCTCGCAGCCGTTCGTCCAGGACACCGCCGGCGGTTCGTCCGGAGTGCCGCTTCCGACGATTCTCGCCATCGCGGGCGCGCTCGCTGCCATCCTGCTCGTCGCGCTGTTCCTCTACCTGCGCAAGCGGAGACTTGACCGGATTGCGGCGGAAGAGGAAGCGGCTGCGCTTGAAGCCGAGCAGCCGAAGGTGGAACTGCCGACGATCGATCTCGATCAGGTGACGACCGAGACGCAAATGCGCAGACAACTGGAACATTTCGCGAAACGCAAACCGGACGATTTCGTCAATCTGCTCCGCACGTGGCTAGTGGATGAATAGAGGTGGAACGATGGCAAGGGCAGCGACACCGCAAGCATTGACGGGCAGACAGAAAGCGGCCATTCTGCTGATCACGCTCGGTCCGGAGGTGTCGGCACACATCTTCAAGCATTTGCGTGACGAAGAGATTGAGCAGCTGACGCTGGAAATCGCGAATGTCCGCAAGGTCGACAGCGCCGAGAAACAGGCGATCCTGACCGAGTTTCACCAGATCTGCATGGCCCAGGAATACATATCGCAGGGCGGCATCCAGTATGCGAAGACGATCCTGGAGAAAGCGCTCGGCGAACACAAGGCAATGGAAGTCATCAACCGGCTGACCGCGACGCTTCAGGTCCGGCCCTTCGATTTCGCGCGGAAAGCCGATCCGGCGCAAATTTTCAACTTCATTCAGAACGAGAACTCACAGACCATCGCGCTGGTGCTGTCGTACCTGCAGCCGGAGCAGGCCGCGGCAATCCTGTCGGCACTGCCGCAGGACAAACAGGCCGATGTGGCGAGGCGCATCGCCTTGATGGACAGCACATCGCCGGAAGTGATCACGCAGATCGAACGGATTCTCGAGCAGAAGCTGTCGTCGACCGTTACCCAGGACTATACGATGGCGGGCGGCATCGAATCGATCGTGCAGATCCTGAACGGCGTAGACCGCGGCACGGAACGGACCATTCTCGACTCGCTCGAGATCCAGGACCCGGAGCTTGCGGAAGAGATCAAGAAACGGATGTTCGTGTTCGAGGACATCGTCAACCTCGACAACCGTTCGATCCAGCGCATCATCCGCGACATCGAGAACTCGGACCTGCAGCTTGCGCTCAAGGTGGCCAGCGAAGAAGTCCGCGAGGTCATCTTCCGCAACATGTCGAAGCGGATGGCCGAAACCTTCAAGGAAGAAATGGAATATATGGGACCCGTCCGGCTGCGTGACGTCGAAGAAGCGCAGACGCGCATCGTAGCGACGATCCGCAGGCTGGAAGAAGCCGGCGAGATCATCATTGCGCGCGGCGGAGGTGACGACATCATTGTCTAACCTGATCAAATCGTCCCACGTCGTCTCGCTCGATGACCTGAGGCGGCTGGAATTGATCCGGAAGTACCAGCCTCCCGCGAAGCCGCAGGAAGGCGCCGATCCGAACGGGCCGGACCCCCAGACGGCGGCTTTAAGGGAACAGATTCTGCGCGACGCCGAAGCCGAGGCCGAAGAGCGCATCCGCCAGGCGGCGGAACAGGCCGAGCAGGCGAGGCGCAGCGCCGAAGAACAGATCGAGCAGTGGTGGCAGGAACGGCGCGCGCAAGATCTCGAGATTACGGAGACCGCCCGCCGGGACGGCTACGAGCAAGGGTACGCGGAAGGCCGCGCCGAAGCCGAGGAAGCCGTCCGGCAGGAATGGACGGGCAGAATCGCCGAAGCGAAGGCGCTGCTCGAAGAAGCTTATCGTATCAAAGAGCAAATCATCCAGGAAGCGGAACCGTTCCTGGTCGAACTCAGCGTCGCCATCGCGGGCAAGATCATCGACCGCGAACTGGAACGCTCGCCCGAATGGACGATTGAACTGATCCGCAAGTCGCTGGCGCGGCGGCGGGAACAGGGCCTTGTTACGCTGTGCGTGGCTCCGGATCAACTGTCGTTCGTCATGGCGGCGCGCGACGAGCTGGAGATGGCCGTCGATTCGCAGGCCGAGCTGCAGATTGTGCCGGATCCGACCGTGACGGACCGCGGATGCGTCATCCGCACTTCTTTCGGCAGCATTGACGCGCGCATCGACACCCAGCTGGAAGAGATCAAACGGGCGCTGCTGCAGGCTGCGGCGGAGGCCGGAGAGCGGGGGCACGCGGATGAAGGCGTATCGGCTTGACAGTGAGCCCTATCTCGAAGTGCTCCGTTCCGTCGATCCGGTGCGGATGAACGGCAAGGTGACGCAGGTCATCGGCCTGACCGTCGAATCGGAGGGACCGGATGCGAGCATCGGCGATGTCTGCCTCATCTATCCCGCCAAATCGGGCAAGCCGATCAAGGCGGAGGTCGTGGGCTTCCGCAACAACAAGGTTTTGTTGATGCCGCTCGGCGAACTGCATGCCGTCGGTCCGGGCTGCGATGTCGTCAGCACCTGCAAACCGCTGACCGTGCCGGTCGGCAGCGAGCTGCTCGGTAAAGTGCTTGACGGGCTCGGACAGCCGCTCGACGGTTCGCGCATACCGGCGCGCATGACGCATTACTCGACGCACAATGTCCCTTCCAATCCGTTGTTCCGCCCGCGGGTGACCGAACCGCTCGGCATCGGCGTGCGCGCGATTGACGGGTTGCTCACCGTGGGACGCGGACAGCGGGTCGGCATTTTCGCCGGCTCCGGCGTCGGGAAGAGCACGCTGCTCGGCATGGTCGCCCGCAACACGTCCGCCGATGTGAACGTCATCGCGCTCATCGGGGAGCGGGGCCGCGAAGTACTCGAATTCATCGAGAGAGATCTCGGCCCGGAAGGGCTTGCGCGTTCTGTCGTCGTCGTCGCGACAAGCGACCAGCCGGCACTCATCCGGATCAAAGGCGCGCTGATTGCCACGACGATTGCGGAATATTTCCGCGACCGCGGCCTGGACGTCATGCTCATGATGGATTCGGTCACGCGGTTCGCGATGGCCCAGCGCGAAGTCGGCCTCGCCATCGGGGAGCCGCCGGCCACGCGCGGGTACACGCCGTCGGTTTTCGCCATGCTGCCGAAGCTGCTCGAGCGCTCGGGAACCGGCAAGACCGGTTCGATCACGGCGTTCTACACGGTGCTCGTGGACGGGGACGACATGAATGAACCGATTGCCGATGCCGTACGCGGCATCCTCGACGGCCACATCGTGCTCAGCCGCAGCCTGGCGAACAAGGGGCATTATCCGGCAATCGACATTCTGGCTTCCGTCAGCCGCGTCATGAACGACATCGTGCCTGCGGAGCAGCTGGAAGCGGCCAATCAGTTCAAACGCCTGCTTTCCATTTATAGAGATTCGGAGGACCTCATCAATATAGGGGCGTATCAGCGGGGATCCAATGCAGAAATTGATCGCGCGATCGAATATTACGATCGCATCCGCAGTTACGCCATGCAGCGGACGGATGAGAAAGTCAGTTTCGAGGAGTCGCAGCAGCGGTTGCTCAGCGAGTTCCTGGGAGGTTGAGCGGTGCGATGGCGAGATACCGGTACCCGTATCAGAAGATCGTCGACCTGAAATCAAGCGAGAAGACGCAGGCGGAATGGATGCTGGCCGCCGCCGTCGGCAAGCTGGAACAGGAAGAAAGAACGCTCGGGCAGCTGCAGGAGGAACTCGCCGCATGGCTCGGGCGGCTGCAGACCGAAGCCGAGTCCGGCGCCAGTCTGGCCGAACTGCAGATGATGCAATCCTATGTTGAATATCTGAATGCCGCCATCCGGAAACAGCAGGAGAATGTGCAGCGCGCCGCTGCCGAGAAAGAACGGTGCCGGGCGGTTCTGGCCGACCGGATGGTCGATGAAAAAGTATGGCTCAAAGCGAAGGAGAAGGCGTTCCAACACTTCATGCGCATGCAGCAACGATCGGAACAGAACGAACTGGATGAGATCGCAGCCGTACGGTTCGTCTTCACAACGAACTGACGGCCGCCGTCGGCAGGTAAGGAGGGGACGCGCTTGGCTGAAGTGGAGGCGGAGAAAACATACAGCGGACTGGAACGATTCATGTTCTTCCTGACGCCGATCCTGTTCACGCTGGTGCTCGTCGGGGTGCTGCTCACGTTGTTCAATCCCGATTTGCGCAACCGGATGCTCGAAACGGCGAACCGGGTGCCGGTGCTTGAGCGGATCGTGCCCGATGCGCCCGCCGGCAAAGAGACGCTGAATGAGAACGCGATCCGTGAAAGGAATCAGGGAGCGAAAATTGCGGAGCTGGAATCGCAGCTCGCGGAGAAGGAAGCCGAACTGGCCGAGCTCGCCGGCATTCGTGCCGAATTGGAACAGACGGTGGTGCAGCTTGAGGCCCGGATTGAGGAATTGACGCAGGCGAGCGCGGAGAGACAGTTGTCCGACGAAGAATATCAGGCGCGCATCGGCGAGCTGGCCGCGATGTTCGGACAAATCTCGCCGAGCAAGGCAGCGCCGATTCTCGAGAGCATGACGATGGAAGAAATGGTGCTGATCATGGATGCGATGCGTCCGGAGATCCGCGTCACCGTGATGGAGAAAATGACGCCGAAGGTGGCCGCGGAAGCGACGGTGCGCCTCAAGGATACGGTTACGGCGAAAGACCGGCAGATCGCCGCGCTGCAGGCAAGGCTGGAGGAATATGAAACGGTGCGGGCCGAAAGCTCGACCAGCCTGGATGAGAGCCAGATCAGCGCGACGTTCAGTTCGATGAGTCCGGACAGCGCGGCGGAAATCCTGCTGCAAATGGCCGATCTGAATCCGGGCAAAGTGCTCGATCTGCTGGGTTCGCTCCCGGCGGCTTCGCGGGCGGACATTCTGGAAGCCATGCAAAAGAAGAATGCGAAATATACCGCGCAGCTGGTCAACAAGCTGGTCGACCGCTGATCTTCGGTTGACCGGCAGCCGGCCGCGGTGAAGACCTTGAAAGGAGGTGAAAACAGATGTCGATGAATACGGCTATGATAATTGCCGCTTCGGTTGCGGGAGCATCGGCGCAGCAACTGGCAGCAACGGGTCAGACGGCGGAAGCCAATCCGCAGTCCGGACAGAACGGCGGCGCGTTCGGCCGCATGCTCGTGGCGCAGGTTTCGGACGCCGGCGGCGCCGTCCGTCAGGATAGCCAGACGCAAGCCGCCCAACGGATCGCTTGCCAACTGTCAAGCGGAGAATGGGCGGACCTGCTGGGCGGGGCGACGGGCAAATCGCTGTTCGACCAGCTGGACGCGCTTCTTCAGTTGACGGAGAACGGCGCGGAACCGCTGACGGAAGAGCAGAAAGCGGAAATTGACGCCGCTTTGGAAGAGCTGCAGGCGGTCATGATGGCGATGTTCGGCATCCCGCTGCCGCTGCCGAATGCCGGCCAGGCGGAAGAAGCGCCGGTACAGCCGGCGGACATGGCGGCGGAAGCGGACACCGCGGACGGCGTTGCATTCCGCGGAGGGCTGCATGAGACGATTGCCTTCGTGCGGGCCTTCCTCGCGGAAGGGGCGTTCCGACCGCTCACCAGGCAGGAGAGCGCGAGGTTTGAAGCGCTGATCGATCGGCTGCAACAAGCGCTCACCGCGGCGGATGAAGCGAACCGGGACGCGGCAGCCGAAGCCCGGCAGACCGTAGACATCAAGACGACGGGAACGGAAACCCGCTCTTCGGCGGAGGCTTTGCTGGCGCGGCTTGCCCGGCCGATGCAGGCATCGGTTGCAGCGGTCGTGACGGAGGCGCAGCGGCAGAGCGGCGTGCAGACCGGAACGGTTCAGACCGCGGCGCTGACGGGAGCAAACGTCAACGGTCCGGCAGCGAACGCACAGCTGCAGACCATTGCCGCTAAGGACGCGGTTCAGGCTGCCGCAGCCGAAACGGCCGATCTGACGCCGATCACGCAGGCCGTCGGGCCGCAGTCCGCAAGTGCAGCGGCTGAGACCGCCCGGACGGAGGCGGCTGTTCGCCAGCCCGTGCACACTGTTCCGGTGGAACGGTTCCATGAAGTCATCTCGGGCATGGCGGTCAGACAGATGAACCTGAGCGCTTCGAACGGGGTGTCGGAAGCCCGCATCCTGCTCGTGCCGGAGCATCTCGGCGAGGTGGCCGTCCGCATCACCCTGCAGAACGGACAGCTGACGGCGCAGTTCATGACGGAGAGCGCGGTTGCGAAAGACCTGATCGAGAACCAGTTCGTTGTGCTTCGCGGCGCCCTCCAGAGCCAGGGCATCCAGGTTGACAGACTGGAAGTGACCTACGGCAGCGCGGCGGCGCAGAGCCAGCTGTTCCAGGAGCAGCGTCAGCGCGGCGGACAGGAACGGCAGGAAGGCGGCAGAGGAAATCGTCCGGATGATGCGCTTCCCGTCTTTGAGGCGGAGCTGCTCGAACAGGCCGCAATCCGTGAACTCGGTTACGGACGCGCCATCAATGTGAAGGCTTGACGGATACTCCCGAAAGCTCCAGGCGGAGGTGAGAACGAATGGCAGGCGTTGTCTGGCCGTCCTATCATCCCACTAACGTAAGAGCGGCCGCAGCCGACAAGGACAGAAACGTGCTGGGCAAGGACGATTTTCTGCATCTGCTCGTCACCCAGCTGCGGAACCAGAACCCGCTCGAACCGTTGTCGAATACCGAATATATCGCCCAGATGGCGCAGTTCACATCGGTTGAGCAGCTGATGAACCTGGTGGGCGAGATGTCGGCGCTCAGACACAATCTCGGCATCGCTTCCAGCCTGATCGGCAAGAGCGTGGAATGGACCGAGATGGATCCGCAGACCGGCCAGCCGGTGACGCGGCAAGGCATCGTCGACTCCATTGTCGTCCGCGAAGGCGAACCACTGGCCAAAGTCGGCGACCAGGAGATCAGCCTGAGTGCCATCACGTCGATGTCGCTGCCGGGAGGAGGCGGCACCGATGGCTGACGGCATCCGGATCGGGCAGTTGTATCCGGCGAAGCAGCCGATCGGCATCGGCAAACCGGTGCAGCCCCGCACGCAACATACCGAAACGGATGAAGGCGTCCTGTTCCAGACGCTGCTCAAGGCGGGCGAGCTGAAATTCAGCCGGCATGCGGAAATGCGCATGCAGCAGAGAGGCATCAGCCTGAAACCCGAACAGCTGAGCAAGATCGTCACGGCGGTCGAAGCGGCCGAGGCGAAAGGCGCGAAGGATTCCCTCATTCTGTACCGGGACATTGCGATGATCGTCAACGTGCCGTCTAAGACGGTCGTTACCGCGATCGACGGCGGATCTGCGGAAGGAAACGTCTTTACCCAGATCGACAGTGCGGTAGTCATCACCTAACGGGCTGGACCTGACAGGAGGCCCTTCAGCCGCGGATCGATGGAAGCGGCTGACCTGACCATGATGAAACGGGAGGTTGAACGAATCCCATGTTGAGATCCATGTATTCCGGCGTATCCGGCATGCGCGGTTTTCAGACGAAGCTTGACGTCATCGGCAACAACATCGCCAATGTCAATACCGTCGGCTTCAAGGCCGGACGCGTCATGTTCAAGGATATTCTGAGCCAGACGGTTGCGGGCGTCACGCCGCCGGAGGAAGGCGTGACCGGGGGCGTCAATCCGAAGCAAGTCGGACTCGGCGTCGCGATCTCGGCGATCGACACGATTCACACGCCCGGCAGCGCGATGACGACGAACGTCGCGACGGACCTGCGCATTGACGGTGACGGATTCTTCGCCGTCTTCGCGTCGGAAGACCAGGAAGTGCCGTATCTGACCCGCGCGGGCAACTTCATGCTCGATGCGGCGGGACAGCTCGTGAACGCGGACGGCATGTTCGTGCTGAGCGTTGACGGCGAGCCGATCGTCCTTGATCCGGAGATTACCGCCTTCACGATCGGACAAGACGGCTCGATCATTTCCGTCGCCGCGGACGGCACGATGGAAGATACCGGCATTCAGATTGCGGTCGTCCGGGTGGCGAATCCCGCCGGCCTCGAGAAAATCGGCGGCAATCTGTATCGCGTGACGCCGAACGCCAACCCGGAAGGCGAGATCGAGTTCACGGCGCCGGGCGACGCGGAAGCCGGCACGGGCGTCATTATCGCCGGGCAGCTTGAAATGTCGAACGTCGATCTGACGACGGAATTTACCGAAATGATCGTTGCGCAGCGCGGATTCCAGGCGAACTCCCGCATCATTACGACATCCGACGAAGTGCTGCAGGAAGTCGTCAATCTGAAACGTTAATCTCTCGTTCAATAGGCCGGGCGGGAGGCGGGGCATCCGCCTCCCCGTACGGCGGCGGCGAAGGGGGAAACTCATGATCGAGGTGACGCGCCTGAACGGGACGAAGGTTGTCATCAATGCGCTTCTGATCGAAACGATCGAAGAAGTTCCGGATACCATTATCACGCTTTTGACCGGAAAGAAAGTGATGGCTTCGGAACCCGCGGCCGAACTCATCGCGAGAACGCAGGAATACTTGCGCGGAATCGGCCTGGTGGCGTCCGTCATTCGCAGCGAACAATTGGAGGGGCCTGAGACATGAAGAGACTGTTGCCTTGGTTGATCACCATTCTGCTCGCCATTACGCTGATCGTCGTTGCGGCCTTCTTCATCTATGACCGGCTGTTCAACGATTCGGGCAGCGATTCCGGCGAAATCGACAGAATCGTCGAACAGGTGGAACCGGAGAAGCTGACGGCCGATGAACGGGTTGCCATGACCGCAGAAATCCAGGACATCCGCACCAATCTGCTGGATACCAATTATGTCGTCGTCATGAGTCTCGCCTTCCGGCTTGACAGCAAGAAAGCCAAGGAAGAATTCGAGAAGATCAAGGATATTTCCATCAAGCCGATCGTCATCCGCACGTTGTCCGACATGACGGAGGAAGAACTGCGCGGTTCCAAGGGCAAGGATGAATTGAACGCCAGGCTGTTCAATCTGATCAACCCCGAACTGACGCAGGGCAGACTGACCAAGGTCGAGATCACCAACTTCATCATTACGCGAATCTGATCGCGGCGGACGGCCGCACCGGTTCCTTCCAGGGGGTGAGCATTGTGGTGGATGTACTTTCGCAGAATGAGATAGACGCGCTGCTGGCGGCGCTGTCATCCGGCGAGATGGACGCGGAAGAATTGAAGAAAGAAGAAACGCAAAAGCGGATTCGCAACTACGACTTCAAGCGCGCCGTCCGCTTTTCGAAAGACCATCTGCGCAGCTTGACGCGCATTCACGAGAACTTTGCGCGTTACTTGACCACCTATTTCTCCGCACAGCTGAGAACGTTCGTCCAGATCAACGTGGTGCAGGTCGAACAGCTGCCGTACGACGAATTCATTCGGTCCATCCCGAAGATGACGATCCTGAACATATTCGAAGCCGATCCGCTGGAAGGCCGGATGGTGCTCGAAGTACACCCGAACGTCGCATACGCCATGCTTGACCGCATGCTGGGCGGGCAAGGCAACGCTCCGACCAAGATCAATGCGCTGACGGATATCGAGAACAGCATCATGGAGCGCATCTTCAACCGGGCGCTGGACAGCCTGGCGGAAGCGTGGAAGACGGTGCTGGACATCAACCCGCGGCTCGAAGGATTGGAGACCAATCCGCAGTTCATGCAGATCGTGTCGCCGAACGAGACGATCGCGCTCATCTCGCTCAGCACGAAGATCGGCGATACGACGGGGATGATCAACCTTTGCATACCGCACGTGGTCATCGAACCGATCATGCACAGGCTCTCGGTGCATCACTGGTTCGTCGCGCAGAAGAAAACCCGCGCGCCTGAAGAGATCGACATTCTGAACAGCCGGGTCAGCAAGGCCAAATTGCCGATCATTGCCGAACTCGGCAGTTCGACGATCACGATCCGTGAATTCTTGAGCCTGCAGCCTGGCGATGTCATTACGCTGAACACGCGTACCAATGACGGGCTGCACATCAGGGTCGGCGAGAAGCTGAAGTTTATCGGCTCGCCCGGTACGATCCGGGACCGCATGGCCGTGCAAATCGACGAGATCGTGGAAGGAGCGGAGGAAAATGACGAGTAAAGATTACTTGTCGCAGGAAGAGATCGACGCTTTGCTGCGGCAGGCAAGTGAAGCGGAGCCGGCCTCGAAGGACGCGCAGGAAGAAACGCTTGATCCGGTAGAAGAGGATGCGATCGGGGAAATCGGCAACATAACGTTCGGCAGCGCGGCGACGGCGCTTTCCACGCTGCTCGGCAAGAAGGTGGACATCACGACGCCGAAGGTGTCGATCATCCGCCGCGAAGATCTGGAAACCGAATTTCCGAAGCCCCACGTGGCCGTTCACGTGCAATACGTCGAAGGATTCCAGGGCATCAATTCGCTGGTCATCAAGACGAAGGACGCGCGGATTATCGCCGACCTGATGCTCGGCGGCAACGGGGAAGTCAAGGACGAGGAAGAGCTGAACGAGATTCACGTCAGCGCCGTGCAGGAAGCGATGAACCAGATGATGGGTTCGTCCGCCACGTCCATGTCGACCATCTTTAACCGTCTGGTCAACATATCGCCGCCGTCCGTCAATATTCTGGACGTGATGAAAGGCGACGGCGTTAGCAGCCTGCCTCCGGTCGACGTGTTCGTCAAGATTTCGTTCCGTCTGACAATCGGCGATCTGATCGACTCGACCATCATGCAGCTGCTTCCGGTTCCGTTCGTCAAGGAGCTCGTCCGGAACTTGATCGGCGGAGACCCGGCAGCGCAGACGTCGCAACCCGCCGCAGCACCGGCCCCGTCGGCTTCCCAGGAACCGTCCCATGCGGAGCCGCAGGCGGCATCCCATCAAGGCTATGCGCAGGAGCAGCCTCCGCAGCAACCGTATATGCAGCCGCCGCAACAGCAGCAGCCGTACATGCAGCCGCCGATTGCGCCGCCGCCCGGACCCCAGACCTACGGTTCCGTTCCGACACGCGGCGTAAACGTTCAGCCGGTTCAATTCCCGAACATCGGGGGTGCGCCGTATGTGCAGGCTGATGGTACGAACTTGAATTTGCTTCTCGACATTCCTCTCAAAGTGACGGTAGAATTGGGAAGGACGTCGAAGCAAATTAAGGAAATTCTCGAACTGTCCCAAGGATCGGTCATCGAGCTGGACAAGCTGGCAGGCGAACCGGTGGATATTCTCGTCAACAACAAGTTGATCGCGAAAGGCGAGGTTGTCGTCATTGACGAAAACTTTGGCGTACGCGTAACCGAAATCGTCAGCCAATGGGATCGGATCCAAAAATTACAATAACAATCACCCCGGGAGGAAATGTACGATGGCAAACCGCATTCTGATTGTTGACGACGCAGCATTCATGAGAATGATGATCCGCGACATTCTGACGAAGAACGGCTACGAAGTCGTCGGCGAGGCGCAGGACGGTGCGCAGGCGGTTGAGCGTTACAAGGAACTGAAGCCGGATCTGGTCACAATGGACATTACGATGCCGGAAATGGACGGCATTGCGGCGCTCAAGGAGATCAAGAAAATTGACGCCGGCGCCAAGGTGATCATGTGTTCGGCCATGGGCCAGCAAGCGATGGTCATCGACGCCATTCAAGCGGGGGCAAAAGACTTTATCGTCAAGCCGTTCCAGGCGGACCGTGTCATCGAAGCGATCAAGAAGACGCTCGGGTGATGCAATGCGTATCCGCCCGTATTTCGCCGCGTTGTCGCCGGCAGCTGCGGCGATTCTGCATCCTGCGGCCGCGTTCGGGGCAAGCCTGGAAGACGGGCTGCCGGGCGAGGAGAACGCTCCGCCGGACATCCCTGACGGCATGGACGCCATCGGCAGCGCAGTGTGGGTTATCGTCGCACTAGTCATCGTCATCGTGCTCATTGTGTTCACGCTGCGATTCCTGTCTTCCCGGACCCGCACATGGGGACAAAACCGGTCGCTTCGCTCACTGGGCGGAATCGCGCTGGGGCAGAACAAATCACTTCAGGTCGTCGAGGTCGGCGGAAAGCTGTATCTCCTCGGTGTCGGCGAAAATGTGACGCTCATTGACCGGATTGACGACGCGGAGGAAGCCGGTCGATTGATCGCCGTCCTGGAAAACCCGGCATCGCAGCCGATCAGCATCCCGTTGCTCGGTGATTGGCTGAACCGGATGCGCGGCGGCCGTCGGACTTCGGGATCGGACAACAGCTGGAATGTCTCAGAATTCGAGGCCATGCTGCGCAACAATCTGGAGCGGCAAGCCGGCAGAAAACAACAATTCGAGTCGCTTGCGAACGACTCGCAGTCGAAAGATCGGTTGATGGACGAATGAGAAGCAAATTGTGGCTGGCCGCGTTCCTGTTGATGGCATCGATCTTCTTGTTCGGCGATCAGGCATCCGCAGCCGTTCTGCCGAACATTGATATATCGATCGGCGGAGAATCGGAGGAGCCGAATACTTCCGCGCTGTCGCTTCTGCTGCTCATCACGGTGCTGAGCATTGCGCCGGCGATTCTGGTGCTCATGACGAGTTTCACCCGAATCGTCGTCGTGCTGGGATTTGTCCGCATGTCGCTCGGTACGCAGACGAGCCCGCCGAACCAGGTCATTATCGGTCTTGCGCTGTTCCTGACCTTGTTCATCATGGCGCCCACGCTGTCCGAAGTGAACAGCACCGCGCTGCAGCCTTACCTGCGAGGCGAGATGACGCAGACCGAAGCGCTCGAAACGGCAGCCGTACCGATGAAAGAATTCATGGCCAAGCATACGCGGGAGAAAGATCTGCTGCTGTTCATGCGCTATTCGCAAATGGAACGGCCGGCATCCGTCGAGGATATCCCGCTCACCGTGCTTGTGCCGGCGTTCGCGATAAGCGAACTGAAAACGGCGTTCCAGATGGGCTTCATGATCTTCATTCCGTTCCTGATCATCGACATGATTGTCGCAAGCACGCTCATGGCGATGGGGATGATGATGCTGCCGCCCATGATGATTTCGCTGCCGTTCAAAATTTTGCTCTTCGTCCTGGTGGACGGTTGGTACCTGGTAGTCAAATCGGCGCTGCTCAGTTTCAATCCATAAGCCGATAGAAGGAGAGGACGATAGCGGTGAGCGAGGACTTTATCATCGGCCTGGCGGGTCAGGCCATCTATACGGTGCTCAAGGCGTCCGCGCCGCTGCTTGTCATCGCCCTGTCCGTCGGCCTGATCGTCAGCATATTTCAGGCAACGACGCATATCCAGGAGCAGACGATGGCCTTCATTCCGAAAATTGCGGCGGTGCTGCTGGCGCTCCTCGTATTCGGCCCATGGATACTGAACACGGTCGTCGATTTTACCTACAATCTGCTGAACAGCCTGTATAAATATATCGGTTAGGGCTAGCGGATCATGGACGGCTTTCTTCAAGGTTTTTCTGTTTTTTTGCTGATGTTTTGTCGAATTACTTCGTTTTTCGTCGTTTCGCCTCTGTTCTCCATCAGGCAGGTGCCGGCGCCGTTCAAGATCGGACTCGGATTTTTCGTCTCGCTGATCGTCTTTCTGGCAAGCGGGTTTCAATATGCGGTACCGACGGATGCGGGCTACCTGCTGTATGTCATCCATGAAGTGCTGGCCGGCCTGTTGCTCGGATACATATTTTACCTGTTTTTCGCGGTTGCCCAGATATCCGGCGCTTTCGTCGATCTGCAGATGGGCTTCGGGATGGCGAACATCATCGATCCGATGACCGGGGCTTCGGCTCCGCTCACGGGCAATTTCAAGTACTATCTGCTGCTCGCCGTGTTCCTGGCCATGAACGGGCACCATTACATGTTGGCCGCGCTGATGGACAGCTACGAATGGCTGCCGCTCGCGGGAGAACTATACGCGGCGATCGGGTCGGGAAGCGTAACGGAGCTGCTCGCCCGGACGGTCGCGACGACGTTCATCCTCGGGTTTCAGCTGGCCGCTCCGCTCATGGTCGCGATGTTTCTGACCGATACGGGGCTCGGCTTTCTCGCCAAGACGGCGCCGCAGTTCAACGTGTTCGTGATCGGGCTGCCGCTCAAGATTTTGGTCGGTCTGCTCGTCATGATGGCTTGCCTTGCGGGATTTGCATCTTTCTGCTCGTATCTGATGTCCGTCCTGTTCGATCATCTCCGGCAGTTGATGGCCGTCATGACAGGCTGAATCCGGGAAAGGTGGACATGCATGCATCGGTATCGGCTCACCCTTGACCTGCAGCTGTTCAACCAGGAGAAGACCGAGCCGGCAACGCCGCGCAGAAGGCAGGAAGCCCGGCGCAAAGGCCAGGTCGCGTCCAGCCAGGAGATACCGGCGGCATTCATTCTGCTGTTCGTCTTTCTCAGCTTCATGGCGCTCGGCGGCTACTACAAAGACCGGCTGTACCGCATATTCGGCGACGCCTTCGAAAGCGGGATGACGGTGGAGCTCACGGCGGAATCGCTGGGCTGGCTCGTGTCGAAATGGATGACCGAAGTTGCGCTTCTGCTGTTGCCGATCTTCGCCATCGCCCTGGTGGTCGGCCTGGCCAGCCACTATTTTCAGTTCGGATGGCTGTTCACCTTCGAGCCGATCAAGCCGTCGCTCAAGAAAATCGACCCGATTCAAGGCGTGAAGCATTTGTTCTCGAGCCGGTCGCTGGTCGAGTTCGTCAAGAGCATTCTGAAGCTGTTGATTGTGGGGCTTATGGTCTACATGACCATCTGGGGCGAACTGGAATCGATCGTGCTGCTGGACCATGCAATGCCCGAACAGATTCTGGCTTTCGCCGCATCGCTGACGCTTTCGCTCGGCATCCAGATCGCGGTATTGCTTGTCGTGCTGGCATTGCTTGATTTCATGTACCGCAAATACATGCACGAGAAAAGCCTCCGCATGTCCAAACAGGACATCAAGGACGAGCACAAGAAAGTGGAGGGCGACCCGCTCATCAAGGGCAGAATCCGCGAGAAGCAGCGCCGCATGGCGATCCAGCGGATGATGCAGGAAGTGCCGAAAGCGGACGTGGTCATCACCAACCCGACACACTATGCGGTCGCGCTTCGATATGACGCGGCGGAGATGGACGCGCCGATTGTCGTGGCCAAAGGCGTCGATTATCTGGCCCTCCGCATCCGTGAGATAGCGAAGGAACATGATGTCACGATCATGGAGAACAAGCCGCTCGCCAGAGCGCTCTACGAGCGGACGGAGATCGGCCGGACGATCCCGGTCGACCTGTTCCAGGCTGTGGCGGAAGTTCTGGCTTACATATATAGATTGAAAGGACGCGTCAAAACATCCTGACCGGGGAGGTGGGAAGCCGCATGAAATCAAAAGATCTGGTCATTCTGATCGGCATCATCGGCATCGTGCTCATGATGGTCATTCCCGTCCCGCTCGGGCTTCTCGACTTCCTGCTCGTCGTCAACATTTCGCTGGCGCTCATGATTCTGCTGATCGCCATGAACACGAACGATGCGCTCAATTTCAGCATTTTCCCCTCGCTCCTGCTGATTACGACGCTGTTCAGGCTTGCGCTCAACATTTCGGCGACCCGGAACATTCTGTCGAAGGGCGAGGGCGGACACGTCATCGAGACGTTCGGAAGATTCGTGGCCGGCAATGAAATCGCCATCGGCTTCATCGTCTTTCTCATCCTGGTCGTCGTGCAGTTCATCGTCATCACGAAGGGTTCGGAACGGGTTGCCGAGGTGGCGGCGCGCTTCACCCTCGACGCGATGCCCGGCAAGCAGATGAGCATTGACGCCGACCTGAACTCCGGACTCATCAACGAGCAGCAGGCGCGCGAACGGCGCGAGAAGATCGAGAAGGAAGCCGACTTCTACGGCGCGATGGACGGCGCGAGCAAATTCGTCAAAGGCGACGCCATCGCCGCCATCGTCATTCTGTTCATCAACCTGATCGGCGGATTCGTCGTCGGGATGGCCGTGCACGGCATGTCGTTCGGCGAAGCGCTGGAGACCTATTCCGTTCTGACGATCGGCGACGGTCTCGTCAGTCAGATTCCGGCGCTCCTCATCTCGACTTCCGCCGGCCTCGTGGTGACAAGGGCGGCTTCGGAAGGCAATCTTGCATTCGATCTGACGAACCAGCTGTTCAAGTTCCCGCGGCTGCTCTATATCGTCGCCGGTACCGTGACGTTGCTCGGCCTGTTCACGCCGATCGGCTGGATCACGACGCTGCCTTTCGCCGCCGTGCTTGCCATCGCCGGTTACCGGATGAGCAAGAACATGGAGCGGCAGAAGCAGGAGGAAGAGCTCATGGTCGAGGAGCAGCAGATCGAGGAAGTGCGAAGTCCCGAGAGCGTCATCGGCCTGCTGCAGGTCGATCCGATCGAGTTCGAATTCGGCTACGGCCTCATTCCGCTCGCGGACACGCAGCAGGGCGGGGACCTGCTGGACCGCATCATCATGATTCGCCGGCAATGCGCGCTGGAGCTCGGACTCATCGTTCCGGTCATCCGGATCCGCGACAACATCCAGCTCAAGCCGAATGAATACGTCATCAAGATCAAGGGCAACACGGTGGCACGGGGAGAGCTGCTGCTCAACCATTACCTTGCGATGAGCCCCGGCATCGACGACGAATCCGTCGTTGGCATCGAGACGAAGGAACCGGCCTTCGGGCTGCCGGCGCTCTGGATCGACCATTCCGTGAAGGAGCGGGCCGAGCTCGCCGGATATACCGTCGTCGATCCGCCTTCCGTCGTGGCCACCCACCTGACCGAAGTGATCAAGCGCCATGCGCATGAACTGATCGGCCGCCAGGAGACGAAAGCGCTGATCGACAACCTGAAAGAGCAATACCCGGCTCTGGTCGACGAATTGATTCCGTCGGTACTGTCGATCGGCGACGTGCAGAAAGTGCTGGTCAAGTTGCTGAAAGAAAAGGTGTCGATCCGCGATCTGGTGACGATCTTCGAGACGCTGGCCGATCATGGTACATACACGAAAGATCCCGATATATTGACCGAGTACGTCCGTCAGGCATTGTCGCGCCAGATCACGAACCAGTTCGCGCATCCCGGCGAGACGCTCAAGGTCATTACGGTCGGTCCGCAGCTAGAGAAGAAGATTGCCGAATCCGTGCAGCAGACGGAGCATGGCAGCTATCTTGCGCTTGATCCCGTCTCGACGCAGCAGATTTATCAGAAGCTGAACGAGCAAGTCACCCGCCAGATTCAATCCGGACAGCAACCGATTGTCCTCGCGTCGCCGACGATTCGCATGTACCTGCGGCAGATCGTGGAACGCACGATGCAGGATGTGCCGGTGCTGTCATACAGCGAACTTGAACCGAGCGTTGAAGTTCAAAGTGTCGGGGTGGTGAATCTGTGAGGGTCAAACGCTACGTCGTGGACGAAGTGCCGGAGGCGCTGCCGATCATTCGCAGCGAGCTGGGCAAGGACGCGGTGATTCTGAACACGAAGGAAATCTACGTGGGCGGGTTTCTCGGCCTGTTCCGCAAGAAGAAGATGGAAGTGATCGCCGCCGTCGAGACGAATGCGCCGGGCGTCCGGAACGTCCCGCAGAACCCGCTTCCGGTGTTGGCCAAACCGCCCGGAGCGGCCGCCGCGGTTGCGGAGGCGGCGCCTCCGCCTCCGCTTCCGCAAGCCGCAGGCATGCAGCGGCAGCAGGTTGCACGGTCCGCGGCAGCCGCCGTCCCGGCCGATCCGGAAGAAGTGTCGCCGGCCGATCAGCCGTCCCGGGACCATGCGCAAGCCGCACCCGTCCGTGAATCCGCGGCCCGTTCGTCAGCCCGATTCACCGTCGACCAGGATGCCGTATTGGAAGAAATCCGGCAGATGAAGGCGATGATGGCCAAGCTGGCGCGGAGCAGCGAACTGGATGCGGAGCCGGCCGCGCTCGGAAAATTGCGGCAAAGGCTGGCCGAGCAGGATGTCGAACAGGAATGGATCGAGCTGCTCGTTGACAAGATCAAGGCGCACCCCGGCTACAACCCCGAAACGGGAGAGGAAGCCATCTGGGAGATCGCGGCCGAGCTGCTTCGGGAGTGGGTGAATCCGGGCGAGCCGGCAGGCATCCGCGACGGTACCCGCGTCGTTCACGTCGTCGGACCGACGGGTGTCGGTAAAACCACCACAATTGCGAAGCTGGCGGCTGAGCAAGTGCTTCGCTCCAAGCGCAAAGTCGGCTTCATTACATCGGATACGTACCGCATCGCCGCCGTTGATCAACTCCGTACATACGCCAATATTTTGAATGTGCCGATGGAAGTCGTATTCTCGCCGCTTGAACTGGCGCGCGCCTTCAAGCAGCTGGAAGACCGCGACATCATTTTCATGGATACGGCCGGCCGGAATTTCCGCAACGATCTGTACGTGTCCGAAGTCAACAGTCTGATCCAGCGGGATGAAGACTGCGACACGTTCCTTGTGCTCAGCCTGACCGGCAAGACGCGGGATCTGGAGGCGGTTGCATCCCGGTTCGTGGCCTACGGGGTGACGAAAGTCATCTATACGAAGCGGGATGAGACGGACGCGATCGGGTCCGTATTGAACCTTGCCATGCAGCACCATCTGAAAGCGGCCTACGTGACGACCGGTCAGAACGTGCCGGACGACATCGAGCCTTTCCGCTCCGACCGTTATGTGGCGCAGTTGTTGGGGGCGCAAGGAGATGACTGATCAAGCGGATGCGTTGCGCAGTCTGATGCAATTTCGCCAATTTCACAACGGGGAGCAAGAGCCCCTTCAGACGCGGGTCGTCACGGTCACCAGCGGCAAAGGGGGAGTCGGCAAATCGAATTTCAGCCTGAATTTCGCCTTGTCGCTGCAGAAGCTCGGAAAGCGCGTGCTCGTGTTCGATGCGGATATAGGCATGGCCAACATCGATGTGCTCATGGGGACATCGGCCCCCTACAATCTGGTGCATCTGCTCAGACGCGAGAAAGCCATCCGGGAGATCGTCCATGAAGGGCCGCTCGGCCTTCATTTCATTGCCGGCGGTTCCGGTTTCAATGACCTGCTCAATCTTTCGGACCGCGAACTGGACTATTTCGGCGAACAGATCAGCAAGCTGCACGGCCACTACGATCTGATCCTGTTTGATACCGGGGCCGGCCTGTCGAAGGAAACCGTCCGGTTCATCACGGCGGCGCAGGAGACGGTCGTCGTGACGACGCCGGAGCCGACTTCGATCACGGATGCGTATGCGCTCATCAAAATGGTCCGGTCCATGAACCACGACGTCGATTTCAAACTGGTCGTCAACCGCGCGGCAGACCACCGCGAAGGCCGGCAGACGGCCGACAAGATCAGTCTCGTCGCCAAGCAGTTTCTGTCGCTCGATCTGCCCTTGCTCGGCATCATCCCGGACGACGCGCACGTGCCGAAGGCGGTCAAGCGGCAGGTGCCGTTCACAATCGCCTACCCGGGCGGCAGCGCGTCCAGGGCGGTCGAGGAAATCGCGAGGGCGTTCATATCCACACCGTCCGCGAAGAAGTCCGGCGGCATCCGGGGATTTTTTGAACGCATGTTCAGGCAGCGTTAACGATCCAGCGCCAGTGGGGTGAACATCGATGAAGCGTTACCGGATCATCGTCGTAGACGACTCGGCCTTCATGAGGAAACTGTTCTCGGACATCATTGAATCCGATCCGGCGTTCACCGTCATCGCCGTCGGGAAGAACGGCAGGGAGGCGGTGGAGCTTCATCGAGATCTGAAGCCGGACGCCATTACGATCGACCTGGAAATGCCGGAGATGAACGGGATCGAAGCGCTGAAGCACATTATGGCCGAAGCAAGCACGCCCGTCATCATGCTGTCCGGCATCAGCGAGGAGCATACCCGGGAGACGATCGCGGCGCTCGCACTCGGCGCGTTCGATTTTATCCGCAAACCTTCCGGACCGGGCGCGGATATTCGCAAGACGGCTGAAGAGCTCATGCTTCGGCTGAAAGCGGCGGCAGCGATCCGCCGGCAGGCGGCTCCCGAAGCGAAAGAACGTCCGGAGGCCAGCCGTCCGGCCGCGAAGACGAAAGGCGCTGCCCGGGCGGCACCCGTGCCGAAGCAGCCAAAGGAGCCGAAGCAGCCAAAGGAGCTGAAGCAGCCGAAGCGGCCGGAGCAGCCGCCGGCGAAGCGGGAGAGCGCGGCACCGTCTCCGTCGCCCGCATCGGAATCTCCGCGGATTCCGGATTCCGGAATCCGGCCGGAAGCCGTCCGGCCTGCGCCTCCTGCGCCTGCGAAGCCGGTTGCCGCGGAAACGGCGGGCGCGTTCCGGCATATCATCGCGATCGGAACGTCGACCGGCGGCCCAAGGGCGCTGCATCGTCTGCTCAGCGAGCTGCCGGGCGACCTGCCCGCACCGCTTCTGATCGTGCAGCATATGCCGCCGAAGTTCACCTACTCGCTTGCGCAGCGGCTGAACAGCCATTCCGCCCTGACGGTCAAGGAAGCGGAAGACGGCGAACCGGTTCGGCCGGGCTTCGCATATATCGCGCCCGGCGGGCGCCATATGGAGCTCGCGGCAAGCGGCCGTCAGTATGTCATTCGACTGACGGACGGGCCGCAGCGGAACGGTCACCGCCCGTCGGTTGATGTGTTGTTCGAATCGCTTGTACCTTTCACCGAACTAGCCCGTCACGCCGTCATCTTGACGGGCATGGGCAGCGACGGAGCCAAAGGCATGCGGGCACTTGCGGATCACGGCGCCGTCACGACAATAGCCGAAGCGGAGGAGACATGCGTCGTATTCGGCATGCCGCGCTCCGCAATCGAAGAAGGCGCCGCCTCGATCGTGCTGCCGCTGCACGACATACCGGCTCGGCTGACCGAGGCCGTCAGGCGATAGCGTTAACCCGATTTCCGCTGTGAACCGAGTTCAACCAGGAGGTGCAAGGCCATGGATATGAACGCGTACCTGTCGATGTTTATCGACGAATCGAACGACCACCTGCAATCTTTGAACGAGAACTTGCTCAGACTGGAAAGTTCGCCGGATGATCTGTCGATCGTGCAGGACATCTTCCGCTCCGCGCATACGCTCAAAGGGATGTCCGCGACGATGGGATTCGAAGACCTGGCCCATCTGACGCACGAAATGGAGAACGTGCTCGACCTGGTGCGCAACGGGAAGCTGCGCATGAACAGTTTCATCTTCGACACGCTCTTCAAGGGATTGGACGCGCTCGAGTCGATGGTGCAGGACATCGTAGGCGGCGGAACGGGCAGCGCCGATGTCTCGGAGCTTGTCGGCGTGCTCAAGAAGATCGTGAGCGGCGAGATGACGGCCGATTCCGAAGTCGCCGCCGCTTCGGCGGCCGCATCGGCGCAGGCGCCGGCGCAGCAGGCGGGAGAGGTTGAACTGGATCAGTATCAGTTCTCCGTCCTGCAGCAGTCGATCGGTTCCGGACACCGTGTATTAAAGACGGTCGTAACGATCCGGGAAGACTGCGTGCTCAAGTCCGCCCGGGCCTACATGGTGTTCAATGTGCTGGAGCAGGCCGGCGAAGTGGTGAAATCCCGGCCGTCGGTTCAGGACATCGAGCAGGAGAAGTTCGACCGCTCCATCACCGTCTTCCTGATCTCGCAATGGACAAGCGACGAGTTGAAGCAGCAGATCGGCGGCATCTCGGAGATTGAATCGGTCGAAGTGACGGAGCTGGACGCCGATGCCCTGGCCGCGCTGTCCCGCCCCTCGCGGCCGTCCGAACCGGAGTGGAAGGCGGACAAGCCGCAGGCCGGCGCAGTCGCTGGTTCGGCCGAGAAGCGTCCGCCGGCGGCCGGAGGCGCCGTGGCGAAGACGATCCGCGTCGATATCGAGCGGCTGGACGTGCTGATGAACCTGTTCAGCGAACTGCTGATCGACCGCGTGCGGCTTGAACAGCTGGCCAGCGAAATCCGGAGCAACGAACTGACCGAAACGGTCGAACACATGAGCCGGATCAGCGCCGATCTGCAGAATATCGTGATGAAGCTCCGGATGGTTCCCGTCGAGACCGTCTTCAACCGGTTCCCCCGGATGGTCCGGGACCTTGCGAAGTCGCTGGACAAGAAAGTCGACCTGATCATCACCGGCGCGGAGACCGAACTGGACCGGACGGTCATCGACGAGATCGGCGACCCGCTCGTCCATCTGCTCCGCAACTCGGTCGACCACGGCATTGAACCGGTCGAGAAACGACTCGAAGCCGGCAAGCCGGAGACGGGCACCGTGCACCTGCGCGCCTTCCACAGCGGCAACAACGTCTTCATTGAAATCGAAGACGACGGCGGCGGCATCCGCCGGGACAAGGTGCTGGCAACGGCGGTGAAACGGGGCATCATCACCGAAGAGCAAGGCAAGACGATGAGCGACGAGGAAGTGTACATGCTGATCTTCGCGCCGGGCTTCAGCACGGCCGAGCAAGTGTCCGACATTTCCGGCCGCGGCGTCGGACTTGACGTCGTCAAGTCGAAGATCAATGCCCTCGGCGGTTCGGTGACCGTCACTTCGGAACTCGGCAAAGGAACGGTCTTCTCGATCCAGCTGCCGCTGACGCTGTCGATCATTTCGGCCATGCTGCTGAAGCTCGGCTCCGAGAAGTATGCGATTCCGCTTTCTTCCATCATGGAGACGACGATCGTGAAACGCAGCCAGATTCACAACATTCACGGCAGCGCGATGACCGAGTTCCGCGGGGCGATCATCCCGGTCGTCTCGCTGGCGGAACTGATCGATTCGCCGGACTACGACGACAGCCGGGAAGAGGAGTGCGAAGCGGTCATCATCCGGAAGGGCGACAAATGGGCCGCCGTTCTCGTCGACGATTTCATCGGCCAGAGCGATATCGTGCTGAAACCGCTTGGCAAATATCTGTCCGGATACAGCGTCATTTCCGGAGCGACAATTCTGGGCGACGGTCAGGTGGCGCTGATCATCGATCCCAACGCGCTGATCAAGTAAAATACACCGCCGATTCTGCCTGATACCATATCAAGGAGGTCTTCCCATGGGTGAAGAACTGAAAGTCATCGTTTTCGCGCTGGCGGACGAGCAGTACGGCATCGAGGTGGACAAGGTACGGACGATCGAGCGGATGATGCCCATTACGCGCGTACCGAAGACGCCGGCATTCGTCAAGGGGGTCATCAACCTGCGCGGCGTCGTCATTCCGGTGATCGATCTGCGCGGCCGCTTCGGTCTGCCGGAGACCGAGCCGACGGAGACGTCGCGGATCATCATCGTGCAGGTGGGTGACCTCGAGGTCGGGTTCATCGTCGATGCCGCGAACGACGTCATCGACATCGACAGCGACCGCATCGATTCGCCTCCGGAAGTCGTCGGCGGCATCAAGGCGAAATATTTGCGCGGCGTCGCCAAAATGGACGACAACCGCCTGCTCATCATGCTGAACCTGGTTGAAGTTTTGAACAAGGATGAAATCATCCAGCTTGAACAGTTCGAGGGCTGAAGCGTGAGTCTCTGGAACGAGTTCAAGGACGAGTTCAAGCTTGATGTGCTCAAGGAAGTCGGCAACATCGGGGCGGGGCATGCGGCGACCGCATTGTCCCGCATCCTGAACCATCCGGTCGACATGTCCGTGCCGACGGTCAGTCTGGTGCCGTTCGAAGAAATCGCGGACCGCGTCGGCGGCGCCGAACAGGTCGTCATCGCCGTTTTTCTCCGCGTCGAAGGCGACGCGCCGGGCAACATGTTCTTCATCATCCGGGAAGACTCGGCAAAACGGCTTCTCCGGAATCTGCTGTCCATCGACACGGAAGAAGGCGCCTATTCGGATATGGAATTGTCCGCGCTCAATGAAATCGGCAATATTCTGGCAGGATCCTACCTGTCGTCGCTGGCGGATTTCACCAAATTGGCCATGACGCCCACCGTGCCTTCGCTGGCCATCGATATGGCGGGAGCCATCCTGAGCTACGGATTGCTGCAATTCGGTCAGATGGGCGACGCCGCCCTGCTGATCGAGACGAAGTTCCTCGAGGACCGCGACACCGTGGAAGGTCAGTTCTTCCTGATCCCGGATCCGGAGTCGTTCGAGAAGATCTTCCGCGCGCTGGGAGTGCCGGGCTCATGACAGAACTGATCAAGGTCGGCATGGCCGACTGGAAAATTGCCTCGTCGGGCGATGTGCTCAAGACGACCGGGCTCGGTTCCTGCGTCGGTCTTACCCTTTACGACGGTGCCGCAAAGATCGCCGGCATGGCCCATATCATGCTGCCATCCTCAGAAATCGCGCGCGAAGAGCAGTTCAACCGCGCGAAATATGCAGACACCGCGCTGCCGGACATGCTGCAAGCGATGATCGCGGCCGGCGCTTCACGCAGGAGGCTGGTCGCCAAACTGGCCGGCGGCGCCCAGATGTTCGCTTTCGCCGGACAGGATACGATGCGCATCGGGCCGCGAAATGTCGAAACATGCAAGATGATGCTTGAATCGCTGGACATTCCGCTGGTTGCCGAAGACACCGGCGCCAATTACGGCCGGACGATCGAACTGGACAGCACGACCGGGGTTTTGACCATACGGAGCATACAGTACGGAACAAAGGAGCTTTGAGATGCTGGGATCCATTCGCTGGAATCTCGTGTTGGGATTGGCGGGCATGCTGCTCACGTTTTTCTTCTCGCTGGGCAACAACGGTTTTGCCGTCTCGTGTCTGCGCGCACTGTACGCATTCGCCGCATTTTTCGCTGCCGGTTACCTGTTGCGCGGTGCTTTGCAGCTGATCGTCGCTTCGGCTGATGCCGAGCGGGGATTCGGCCCGACGGCGGATCCGCAGGAAGTCGGCGCGCACGTCGATCTCAAGACGCCGGACGACGAGTCCGAACTAAGCGAGATGCTCAAGGCACAGCGGGAATCCGGCCAGTCAGGCAACGCGGCGGCCGCGGAATTCCGTCCGCTCGAGCCGAAACGCGTTTTCTCCATTGAAGGCAAAGACCCGGAAGAGCTGGCGCAAGCCGTGCGCCATCTGGCGCATGAAGGCGATCATTGACCGCATGCGGATGCCAGGAACGCTTTCCTTAAGCAAAACGCGATCATCCGGACAAGCTGCCCGCTTATCAATCGGCTTATCTCCCGACGCAAATCGGATGCGCTCGCTTGATCAGGACGGCGCGAGCCGCCGGAGGTGGATGGCGCGAGCCGTTTTACTTGAGGAAAGCAGGAAGGGGTGAGAGGACGATGATTCAACCGAAGACGTCCCGTCTGTCCAACGTCGAACTGTGGCAGCAGTGGAAAGAGCACCGCGATATCGAAGCGAAGAAGCAGTTGATCGAATACTATTTGCCGCTCGTGGAATATGTGTCGAACCGGATGGCGATCGGCCTGCCGAAGAATGTATCCAAGGACGATCTCACCAGCAACGGCGTCATGGGGCTGATCGATGCCATCGAGAAATTCGATCACCGGCGGGGGCTGCAATTCGAGACCTATGCTTCCTGGCGGATTCGGGGCGCCATGATTGACGGCCTCCGCCAGGGAGACTGGGTGCCCCGGTCCGTCCGCGAGAAAGCCAAGAAAATCGAAGAGGCGTACGCGCATCTGGAGCAGCAGCTTCTTCGTTCCGTCACCGACGCGGAAGTGAGCGCCTACCTGAACGTGTCGGAACGGGAGTTTCAGCAGATGCTGCAGGAGATTGCGGTGACGACGGTCTGTTCGCTCGAAGATCCGATCCGCGAAGAAGAGTCGGAGACGCGGCTGTCCATGCTGGTGGATGAGAAGGCGAAAAATCCGGACTACAAAGTGCAAGAACATTTCCTGAAGGAGACGCTCATCAAAGGCATCGAACGGTTGACGGAGAAGGAGCGCATCGTCATCTCGCTGTTTTATTATGAAGAGCTTTCGCTGAGCGAAATCGCCGAAGTGATGTCGCTTTCGCCTTCACGCATATCCCAGCTGCATTCGAAAGCCATTTTGCGTCTGCGGGGGGCGCTCGACAAGCAGAAGAAGCAGCTGCTCGAGAACTGATCTTCAGATGGGAGTGATCATTATGGAGCCGTCCGACCTGGAATCGGCGATCGGCGTGACGATCTCGCCGGACAACCTGTCCGCCGTCCTTTACTTTCACAAGGCGGTGGACAACTTCAGGTGCACAGCTGAACAATTGGATGAATATCTGCGCAGCCGCGGCATTGTATTAGGCATTCGGCGCGATGTTCTCGAGAGCATCGCATGCAATCCGAAAGCCTATTTTTACAGCCAGACCGTCGTTGCTGCCGGGCATCCGCCGATTGACGGCAAGGACGGCATGATCCGGCTCGTCATCGATCTGGACGAGGATGAGCGCAAGCCCGCCGAACTCGAGGACGGCACCGTCGATTTCAAGGAACTGACGAAGATCCGGAACGTGAAGAAAGGCCAGCTCATTGCCGAACGCGTGCCGGCGGAACCGGGAATTCCGGGCAAAGCGGTGAACGGCGAAGCGATCCCGGCGAAGAACGGCAAGGAAGCCCGCTTTCGCGTAGGGAAGAACGTCGTGGTCAATGCCGAACAGACCGCGATGTACGCCGCCATCGACGGCATGGTGGCCAAGACGGAGCGGGAGAAGATCAACGTCTTTCCTGTCTACGAAGTGAACGGCGACGTGGACTACAAGACGGGCAACATCGATTTTGTCGGCACCGTTGTCATCCGCGGCAACGTACTGACCGGTTTTCGCGTCAAGGCGGGAGGCGACATCCGCATCAACGGCGGCGTGGAAGGCGCCGAGATCGAAGCGGAAGGTTCCGTCGAGATTACGGGCGGCATCATGGCCGGTAACAAGGGGGCCGTCAAAGCCGGCAGAAATGTGAGATGTTCCTTCATCCAGGACGGCAATGTGTTCGCCGGCGAAGACATCATCGTATCGCAGAGCATCATGCACTCCAACATCCGGGCGGCGCGCAGCGTCATCTGCTATGGAGCCAAAGGGCTGATCGTCGGCGGATCGATTCAGGCCGGCGAGAAAGTGAGAGCCAGAACGATCGGCAATACGCTGTCCACGGCAACGACGATCGAAGTCGGAGTCGCGCCGGAACTTCGGTACGAGCTGAATCAGCTGCGGACGCAGCAGCGCCAGCAAAGCGAAAATCTCGACAAGACCAACAAGGCGCTCGCCCTGCTTGACCAGATGGCGGCCGCCGGACAGCTCACCGGCGAGAAACTGCTCATGCGGTCGAAGCTCGCGATGACGAAGCGTCAGACGATGGAAGAGATCGAAATCGTGAAAGAGCGGATTCTCGAAATCGAGAAACTGCTGGAAGATACGGAGAACGCGCGCGTTGAAGTCATCAACACCATTTACGGCGGCACGAAGATTGTCATCGGCCGGTACACCCGTTTCGTGAAAGAGCCTTGTTCGCGCGTCTATTTCAAGTTCGCAGACGGCGAAATCACCATGCTGCCGCTGTACTGATGCAAGGCCGGCTGCACTTGTGGCAAGGACGATCCGGATGAATGGAGGGCATAGCGATGCCGTTCAAACCGATCGACTTTCAAATCGCAATCCCGCGCACACCCGAGGTTTCGGGCTATTACGGCAATCAGCTTGCAAGGCCGGCGGCCGAACAGCAGATGCTGGCAGCGCAAAGTGAAAAAGAGACGGAACGGATGCGGCAGACAAGCGCCGCGCCGGAAGAAACCGAGAACCGTCCGATCCGTGACGGCCAGCCCAGGCAGCAGGGAGGCAGCCGGCGGCAGCAGCAGGGGAAGAGCAGGCCGGATGAACCTCGCCCGCCGAAGGATGCTCCGCATCCGTACAAAGGAAAGCATATCGATATTTCGTTCTGAACGATGATTGCGGGGGATTGAATGTGGATCCATGGCAGCTGATTGTGCTGCTCGGGGCCGTCATCGCGGCGGCCGCGTTCCTGATGCCGCGCCGCAATGCCGGCTCCAGGCCCGACGAAGCAAGCGCCGTGCAGTTGCAGACGGCGCTTGAGCAATTCATGGAGACGATGGAAGCGGACAACCGGGAGATTGCCGAATCGATCGCCGGCATGCAGAAGCGCAACCGGGAAGAGAACGCGAACCGGGACGAGCGGATCGCCGCGCTTGAACGACGCGCGGCCGAACTGGAGGAACGGGTGAGCCTGACCGAGCGCAGGCTGGAAGAACGGATCGAAGGCCTCCGGCATGGCGCCCCGGCTGAGACGGCGCCGGCGGCTGACGCGCAGGCCACGGAGCCGGAAGGCGGCGGCGAGGAGCAGCAAGACCGGGACGAACCGACGATCCGCAGCCGGTACGCCGAACTGTTCGCCCTGCATGATCAAGGCAAGTCCGTTGACGCCATCGCCCGGCAGACCGGCATGAACAAAGGCGAAGTGATGCTGATTCTGCAGCTCGCGAAGCAGGAGGAAGAACGGCATGGTTGACAAGCGGTCCTTGCTCCTCGGACTCGGGATCGGACTCATCGCAGGCGCTGTGCTGCTGCAGCTCATGCTGGCCGGAAGGGAGCAGTCCGAACGGCTGGCGGATATCGGCAGGCTCACCGGAGAAGACGCGCTCTACACGCAGTCCGAACTCGACGCGCGCATTGCGGAAGCGGAAGCGCGGGTGCGGCGGGAATACGAGCAGGCGGCGGTCGTCGCCGGAGAAGCGGATGCGGGAATAACGGATGACACCCCGGCGGCCGACGGAACGAACGACAGCGGTGCTTCATCCGCGGGCGAAAGCGGCGAATCGCCCTCGGCCGAAAGCGGCGAACCGTCCGCGAATGTCGGAGAGCAGACCGGTGAAGCGGAGGCCGGGAATACGGACGAAGGTGTGAACGCTAACATTAAGATTCGCATCAAGCCGGGCATGACGCTCACGGAGACGGCCGGTCTATTGGAATCGAAGGGCGTCATTGACGACGCGGATGCGCTGATGGAATTGATGGCCCGCATGAGCACCAGGATCAGGGCCGGCTATTATACGTTTACCGGCAACGAGACGCTGGAAGAGGTGCGGACGATCATCACGAGCCGGCCTTCGGATTGACGCCGGCTGCGCTGGCCTTTGCCTTGCACCCCCGCACAAGATATGGTATAGTATTTGACGGTGTCCAGAACACACGTCGATCAATTCCGTCAATGGTGCTTCCCGGCGGGAAGTTTTGGCGGAAGATGCGATTGGCGGAGGATATTCAACCACAGAGGAGGTGTTGTGAAGATGGCGGTTATCTCCATGAAGCAGCTTCTTGAAGCCGGGGTTCACTTCGGCCACCAGACGCGCCGGTGGAACCCGAAGATGGAGAAATACATCTTCACGGAACGGAACGGGATTTACATCATCGACCTGCAGAAGACGGTCAAGAAAGTCGAGGAAGCCTACAACTTCGTCCGTGAAGTCGCGGCAAGCGGCGGCAAGATTCTGTTCGTCGGCACGAAGAAGCAGGCGCAGGATTCGGTTCGGGAAGAAGCGGAACGCTGCGGCCATTTCTACGTCAACCAACGTTGGCTCGGCGGCACGCTGACGAACTTCCAGACGATCCAGAAGCGGATTGACCGTCTGCGCGAGCTTGAGAAGATGGAAGAGGACGGCACATTCGAAGTGTTGCCGAAGAAGGAAGTCATCCTGCTCCGCAAGGAGAAGGAGCGGCTTGAGAAGTTCCTCGGCGGGATCAAGGGCATGCGCAGCCTTCCGAGCGCGTTGTTCGTCATCGATCCGCGCAAGGAGCGCATCGCGGTAGCCGAAGCGCGCAAGCTCGGCATTCCGATTGTCGGCATCGTCGACACGAACTGCGATCCGGATGAGATCGATTATGTCATCCCGGGCAACGACGACGCGATCCGCGCGGTCAAACTGCTGACCTCGAAGATGGCGGATGCGATCGTGGAAGCGAATCAAGGGGAAGAGACGTCCGCTTGACGTCGAGGCCATGGACCCGGCAGCAAGGGCGGTTGGAAGGTGCAAACCTCTCGCCGCCCTTTTTGTAAGAACATAAGCGTTTATAAGCGTAAGCTTGTAATCGGCTTATCCACCGCAACACGGCTTGCGCCGTCCTCCCGGGCAGGCGCGTCCGTTTTGCTTGCAACCAAATTTCGGCGCCGACACGGCGCTTCATGAAGCATCGAAAATCGGGAGGGTTCACCATATGGCGATATCTGCAGCAGAAGTGAAAGAACTGCGCGAAAAGACGGGCGCAGGCATGCTGGATTGCAAGAAGGCGCTGGAAGAAGCGAACGGCGACATGACCCGCGCCGCGGAAATTCTGCGCGAGAAAGGTCTGGCCGCAGCGGCGAAGAAAGCTGGCCGGATCGCGACGGAAGGCGTTGTCGAATCGTACATCCACGGCGGCGGCCGGATCGGCGTGCTCGTCGAGGTGAACTGCGAGACGGACTTCGTCGGCAAGACGGAACAATTCCGCGAATTCGTACGCGACATCGCGATGCACATCGCGGCTTCCAATCCGAAGTATGTGCGCCGCGAGGAAGTGCCGCAGGAAGAACTGGACAAGGAACGCGAAATCCTGCGCACGCAGGCGCTCAATGAAGGGAAACCGGAGAAAGTCGTCGAGAAGATCGTTGAAGGCCGGATCAGCAAGTACTTCGAAGAGAACTGCCTGCTGGAGCAGCCGTTCGTGAAAGATCCGGACAAGACGGTGCAGGAACTGCTGAACGAGAAGATCAGCACGATCGGCGAAAATATTTCGATCCGCCGCTTCGCCCGCTTCGAACTCGGCGAAGGTCTTGAGAAGAAACAAGACAATTTCGTCGAAGAAGTCATGGCTCAGGTGAAGAAGTAATTCTTTTCAAGCGACGGCGGGGCGGACGGTCCGCTCCGCCGTCGCTCTATTCCCAACACAGACAGCCTCAGCCAGAGGTGCAAGATGGAGGTAATCCCATTGGAGCGACCGAGATTTAAACGGATCGTGCTGAAGGTAAGCGGAGAATCGCTCGCCGGACAGACAGGATACGGCATCGATGCCGGCATGGTCTCGTCGATCGCGGAACAGGTCAAGGAAGTCGTCGAGATGAACGTGGAAGTCGCGATCGTCGTCGGCGGAGGCAACATCTGGCGCGGCATCGCGGGTTCGGCGAAGGGAATTGACCGCGCAACCGCGGACTACATGGGCATGCTTGCAACCGTGATGAATTCGCTTGCCCTTCAGGATGCGCTCGAACAAATCGGCGTCCCGACGCGCGTGCAGACTTCGATCGCGATGCAGCAGATCGCGGAGCCTTACATTCGGCGCCGGGCGATCCGCCACCTGGAGAAAGGACGCGTCGTCATCTTCGCGGCCGGGACGGGGAACCCGTTCTTCTCCACCGACACGACGGCCGCGCTGCGTGCGGCGGAGATCGAGGCGGAAGTCATCCTGATGGCCAAGAACAAGGTTGACGGCGTTTATTCGGCCGATCCGTTCAAAGATGCGAACGCCCGGAAGTACGACGAGCTTACGTATCTGGATGTGCTGAACCAGAATCTGGGCGTCATGGATTCGACGGCATCGTCGCTCTGCATGGATAACAATATTCCGCTCATCGTCTTCTCGATTACGGAGAAAGGAAACATCAAGCGGGTTGTCATGGGCGAGAAAATCGGAACGATCGTGAAAGGGAGTGTGAAATAATGCCGCAAACGATCAAGAAGAATGCCGAAGAACGAATGGACAAGGCGATCGCCGCGCTGCGCCGGGATCTTGCGACGTTGCGCGCGGGACGGGCTACGCCTGCCATGCTTGACCGCATTCTGGTGGACTACTATGGTGCTCCCACTCCGGTCAACCAGCTGGCGACGATCAATACGCCCGATGCGCGTACGCTGGTCATCCAGCCGTGGGACAAATCGGTGCTGGGCGAGATCGAGAAGGCGATCATGAAGTCCGAGCTCGGCCTGACGCCGGCAAACGACGGCTCGATCATCCGGCTCAGCGTGCCGCCGCTGACGGAAGAACGCCGGACCGATCTGGTGAAGCAGACGAAGAAATTCGGCGAAGAGGCGAAAGTGGCGATTCGCAACGTCCGCCGGGATGCGAATGACGACATCAAGAAACTGGAGAAAGGCGAACTGTCGGAAGACGAATCGCGCCGCCACCAGGAAGACATCCAGAAGCTGACGGACCGGTTCATTGCGGAAGTGGATCGCATCATCGCGGCCAAAGAGAAAGAAATCATGGAAGTGTAGTGCGGCTTAAGCAGCCCCTCCGGCAGGCGGGGCTGCTGAAGTTATGGGCGGCCTTGCGGCGGGCCGAAGACAGCCTGTGGGGAGGGTGCGCATGTTCGAGCGAATTCGCGGACGGATTGGATCGCGTTCGGTGGGGCCGGAAGCGCTGTGTCCGGACAATCTGCCGCAGCATGTGGCGATCATTATGGACGGGAACGGGCGATGGGCCAAAGAGCGGGGATTGCCGCGCGCGGCGGGGCACCGCTCCGGCATGAAAGCGGTCAAGCGTGCGGTTCGCGCGGCGAACCGGCTGGGCATACGTTTTCTGACGCTGTACGCGTTCTCCACCGAGAATTGGAAGCGGCCGAAAGCGGAGGTCGATTTCCTCATGCGACTCCCGCAGGAATTCCTCGCGATCGAGCTGGATGAACTGATCGAGAACAACGTCCAGGTCAGAATGATCGGCCAGCGCGAAGGTCTGCCGGCCCATACGCTCGAAGCGATCGATGAAGCGATCCGGCGGACGGCCGGCAACGCCGGCCTGGTGCTCAATTTCGCCCTCAACTACGGCAGCCGCAAGGAGATGCTGGAAGCTGTCCGCGCGCTTGCCCGCGAGGCGGCGGAAGGCCGGCTCGATCCCGAAGCGATCACCGAGTCCGATTTCGAATCGCGCCTGCAGACCTGCGGCATGCCGGAACCGGATCTGCTCATCCGGACGAGCGGAGAGCTGAGGATCAGCAACTTCATGATGTGGCAGCTCGCCTACAGTGAACTGTGGTTCACCGACATCTATTGGCCTGAGTTTACGGAAGCGCATTTCTACGAAGCGGTCGGCGAATACCAGCGCCGCACGCGCCGCTACGGCGGATTGTAGGATGGAGGCGTAAGCGGGAATGAAACAACGGATCGCCACCGGTCTCTTGGCCGGTCTGCTGTTTGCCGCGGCAGCCGTGCTCGGCGGATGGTACTATAACGTCCTGCTGTTGCTGCTTGCACTCATCGGTTTTTACGAATACGTACGGCTGAACGACATGAAGCTCGGCCATCCGCTCGTTCTTTGCGCTTACGCCGGTCTGGTCGTCATCGTCTTCCCGTGGGAGCAGGCCGGGCTTTCCGCCTTCCCGAACCAGAATGTTATCTGGCCGCTGGCGGCGCTGCTCCTCGCGATCACCGTGTTGACGAAGAACAAGGCGACGCTCGACGGAGCGGCGCTGCTCCTGATGGGCGCCGTCTACATCGGCTTCGGCTTCGCCGCCATGATCGATGTGCGGGATACCGAACCGAACGGCTTGTTCTGGACGGCGTTGGCGTTCGGCTGCATCTGGGCGTCGGACACCGGCGCGTATTTCGCGGGCAGATGGCTCGGCCGGACGAAGCTGTGGCCTGCCATCAGTCCGAACAAGACCGTCGAAGGCGCCGCCGGCGGCGTGCTGGCCGCGCTGGCTGTCGCGGCCGTCTTCGCGCTGGCCGCACCGGAATGGCTGTCCGTCGGCCGAGCCCTTGCCATCGGCCTCGCTGCATCGGTCGCCGGCCAGCTCGGCGATCTGATCCAGTCCGCGTACAAAAGGCTGCGGGGTGTGAAAGATACCGGCCGCCTTCTCCCCGGACACGGCGGCGTGCTCGACCGCTGCGACAGCTGGCTGATCGTCTTTCCGCTGCTCGTCCTGACCGGTCTCATTCCCCTGGCATAGCATGGCTTGTTGATCCCACATCGGACAATCGGATTTGGAGGACAGGATGAAGACGATCTCGATACTCGGATCGACCGGTTCGATCGGCACCCAGACGCTCGACGTCATCCGTCATGACCCCGAGCGATACCGCGTGGCGGCGCTCGCGGCGGGCGGGAACGTCGAGCTGCTCGTGCAGCAGGCGCTTGAATTCCGCCCCTCGGTCGTCAGCCTGGCGACGAAGGAGGCGGCGGAACGGGCGGCGTCGATGCTGCCGGACGGCATCCGGGTGCTGCATGGCGAGGAAGGGCTGATCGAAGCGGCGGCAGGCGCAGGTGCCGAACTGGTCGTAACGGCGCTTGTCGGCAGCCGCGGCATCCGTTCGACGATCGCCGCCATCGAAGCGGGAGCGGCCGTCGGCCTTGCCAACAAGGAAACGCTCGTGGCGGCGGGGCATCTCGTCACGAAGCTTGCGGAAGCGCGAGGCGTATCGATCCTGCCGGTGGACAGCGAACACTCCGCCATTTTCCAATGTTTAAACGGTGAGCGGCGCGCGGATGTAAAGAAGATTACGCTCACCGCATCCGGCGGCGCATTCCGCGACCGGACGCGCGCGGAACTGAAGGATGTGACGGTCGAACAGGCGCTGGCCCATCCGAATTGGGCGATGGGAGCGAAAATAACGGTCGATTCGGCTACGATGGCGAACAAGGGACTCGAAGTCATCGAAGCCCACTGGCTTTATTCCATGCCATATGAGCAGATTGACGTGCTGCTCCATCCGGAGAGCATCATCCACTCCATGGTCGAATTCACGGACAACAGCGTGATCGCCCAGCTGGGCGTGCCGGATATGCGCATTCCGATCCAGTATGCGCTCACCTGGCCGGAGCGGCGGCCTTCGCCTGCGCCCGCCCTCGATCTGGCGGCAATCGGACGGCTGCATTTCAGGCCGATGGATCTCGAGCGCTATCCGTGCCTGCGGATGGCGTACGAAGCGGGACGTGCCGGCGGCTCGGCGCCGATTGTCTTCAACGCCGCGAATGAGGCGGCGGTTGAACGGTTTCTGCGCGGCGAGATCGCGTTTCTCGAGATCGAGGATACGATCGCGGCGATGCTCGACCGTTTTCCGCCGGAACCGGTGGATACATACGAGGCGATTGCGGAATTGGATGCACGGGTGCGGCGAGAGGTAACGGCGTTCCGATAACTGCGATCGATCTCTGATCGCAGATCGGCGCCGGAACCGGATAACGGCGTACCGTTAACCGCGATTGATCTTGGATAGCGGTCCGGCGCCGGGTCCGGTAACGGCGCTGCGATAGCGTCGGTAATGTGAATACCACGTTACAACGTTGCCCGGAGCTGCGCTGAAGCGGCTGTAACGTGAATACCGCGTTACAGCGTTACTTGAGCCGTGTTCCGGTAGCTCCGCCAGCGGGGTGCCGCAAGCTGCTCTGATCGGCGCCGCTCGAGCGATCTGCCGCCGCTTACCGGCCGCATTCTGCACGGATGTGGCTTTGCAGGCTCAGCCACATCCGTACAGGCCGAGCGACCGTCAAGTTCTCTTGTTTCGTGCGGCGGAATAATGATAATCTATGTACAGGCCGTAACGAACGGAGGCTCCTTGCATGGAAATGGTTCAGGTCGTGCTGATGACCGTTCTCGTCTTCTTCGTGATCGTCTCGATCCACGAATGGGGACACTTTTTTTTCGCCAAGCGGGCGGGCATACTCGTGCGCGAGTTCGCAATCGGCTTCGGGCCGAAACTGTTGTCGTTCAAAAGGGGAGAGACCCGCTATACGCTGCGGCTGATCCCTGCGGGCGGTTTCGTCCGCATGGCGGGCGAGGATCCGGAAGTGATCGAAGCCCGGCCGGGCCAGACGATCGCGGTGAGCCTCAAGGACGGCGTCATCGACCGGATCTATCTCGACCGGCTTGAGCAGCGGACGAATGTCGTGCGCGGCGAGATCGACGCGATCGATCTCGAGCGCGAACTGAAGATCGTCCTGAACGCGGACGGTGTGCGGGAATCCTATGCGGTTCACCCGCAGGCGCTCGTCATCGCGCGCGGGCAGGAGACGCAGATCGCGCCGATTGACCGGCAGTTCGGCGGCAAGACGGTCGGACAGCGGGCGATGGCGATTTTCGCCGGCCCGATGATGAACATGATCCTGGCGTTCGTGCTGTTCATGGCGTATGTGCAGATGGTCGGCGTCCCGAAGGAGAACCCCGACCGGCTCATCGTGGGCGAAGTGATCAGCGATGAAGCGCCCGCAGCCAAGGCTGGCCTGAAAGCCGGTGACGAAATCATCAAGATCAACGGCGAGACGATCGGCACCGATTCGGAGAAAATGCTGCAGCTCATCGGCTCGTCCGTGGACAAACCGATGACCTGGGAGATCGTGCGCGACGGCAAGCCGATGACCATTACGGTAACCCCCGCGTACGACGAAGAGAGCGGCACCGGCAAGGTCGGCATTTTGACCGGCTATCCGATGCGGCGCGCGACGGTGGTTGAGACGGTGAAATTCGGCGTCTCCGCGATGAAGAACATGACGATCAACATTTTCGAAGGATTCAAAATGCTGGTGACCGGCAAATTCAATCTGGACGACCTCGGCGGACCGGTCCGGACCGCGCAGGTGACTGGCCAGATTGCGGCGCGGGGCATCGAGCAGCTGACGAGCTGGACGGCGATCCTGAGCCTCTATCTCGGTATTTTCAACCTGCTGCCGATTCCGGCGCTCGACGGCAGCCGCCTCATCTTCCTCGGACTTGAGGCGGTCCGCGGACGGCCGATTGATCCGAATCGGGAGAGCATGGTGCATTTCATCGGGTTCGCGATGCTGATGCTGCTCATGCTGGCCGTCACGTACAACGACATTCTGAATCTGATCCGCGGCTGAAGCGGATCAAGGTTCATGGCAGGAGGCGCTTATGTCGAAGGAGAAAGGGTTCGTAACCGAGATTACCCCCCAGAGCGAAGATTTCTCGCGCTGGTACATCGACGTCATCCGGAAAGCGGAACTGATGGATTATTCGCCGGTCAGGGGCTGCATCGTCTTCCGGCCGGACGGCTATGAACTGTGGGAGAACATTCAACGCGAGCTGGACCGCCGGTTCAAGGAAACCGGCCACCGGAACGCGTATTTCCCCGTATTCATCCCGGAAAGTTTCTTCCAGAAGGAGAAGGAGCACGTCGAAGGCTTCAATCCCGAGCTGCCGTGGGTGACGGAAGCGGGCGGCGAGAAGCTGGAGGAGCGGCTGGCGATCCGTCCGACGTCGGAGACGATGTTCGGCCACATGTACGCCAAGTGGATCAAGTCGTACCGTGACCTGCCGGTGCTGATCAACCAGTGGGCGAACGTCGTCCGGTGGGAGAAAAGAACGCTGCCTTTCCTCCGCACGAGCGAGTTTCTGTGGCAGGAAGGCCATACGGCGCACGAGAATGAAGAAGACGCGCGCGCAGAGACGATGCGCATGCTCGAAATTTACCGCGACTTCATCGAGAACTTCCTGGCGATTCCGGTCATCGCCGGCCAGAAGACGCCTTCCGAGAAATTCGCGGGCGCCGTCAACACCTATTCGGTCGAGGCGATGACGAAGGACGGCCGCGCGGTGCAGGCCGGCACCTCCCACTACCTCGGCACGAAATTCGCGGAAGCGTTCGACATTCAATATCTGGACCGGAACAATCAGCTTCAGTACGTTCATACGACGTCGTGGGGTGTATCAACGCGTCTCATCGGCAGCCTGATCATGGTCCACGGCGACGACCGCGGGCTCGTGCTGCCGCCGAAGGTCGCGCCGACCCAGGTCATCATGGTGCCGGTGGGTCCGCCGAAGACGCGCGAGCAGGTCATCGCGAAAGTGGACGAGCTGTACGCGCAGCTGAAAGCTGCGGGCGTGCGCGTGCGCGTCGACGACCGCGACGACGTCAGCCCGGGCTGGAAGTTCAACGAGTACGAAATGCGCGGCGTGCCGCTTCGCATCGAGCTCGGACCGCGGGACATGGAGAACGGCGTCGTCGTGCTCGCTCCGCGGGTCGGCGGCGAGAAGCGGACGGTGCCGCAGGACAAGCTCGTCGAGGAAGTCATCAAGGCGCTTGACGAGATCCACAACACGATGTTCGAGCTGGCGAAGAAGTTCCGGGAAGAGCACTCGCGTTCGGCGGATACACTGGACGAGCTCAAGGCATTCATGGAAGAGTCGCGCGGATTCGTCGAAGCCGGCTGGTGCGGCTCCGAAGCTTGCGAACGTCAGGTGAAGGACGAGACGGGCGCGACGAGCCGGAACATTCCGTTCGAACCGTCGTCGCGCAAGACGAAATGTCTGGTATGCGGCGAAGAAGCGGTGCATACCGTCGTGTTCGCACGCGCGTACTGATCGCCGGCGAACCGGCATTTCTTCAACAGCTGAGCGGACGCGCCTTCCGGGAGGATGGCGCCATCTGTTTTTCTTAAGGAACGGGAGAGGATGGGGAATGAACCGTACCGACGGCAGACGCGAGAAACTCGGGCTTCTGCTTGAGAAAATCGGCTTGACCGGCGAGGAAGCCGCTTCGGATTTCGCCGACGGCCTGCTCGACCGCGTGGAAGTGTCCGCCGCCAGCAGACTGTGGACGTTCTTCATCCGGAAAAAGTCCGTGCTGCCGGCCAGGCAGTACAGCCTGCTGGTCAGCCGTGCGCGCGAAACGTTCGGCCCGATAGCCGACGTCGAATTTGTGCTCGAATATGATCCGGAGACGGATACGGATCAGGTGCTGCGCGCCCATTGGGACAATTTCGTGGAATGGGCGGCGAGCGAGAACGTCTCCGTCAACGGCTGGCTTGGCAAGGCCGGCATCGAGACGGACGGCGGGCGGCTGACGGTCGTCCTGCTTGACGAGATGGGGCTGGAGCTGGCGCGCAAACGGAAAATCGACGAGGCGGCCGTACGGTTCTTCGAGCGGAGGTTCAGGCGCTCCTGCAAGGTCAAACTGATGGCCGGCGACTCGGGCCGCGGCGAATACGAGCGGTTCCTGCAGGAACGCGAGCAGGCCGACCGCGAGCTCGTGCAGGCGTTGATGCAGAGCGCCGCCGCGGCCGCTCCGCCGGAACGTCCGGCGGCGGAACGGCTGGTGTACGGTTACGAAGTCCGCGATGAGCCGGTGCCCATCTCGAACATCACGGAAGAAGAGAAGAGAATCACGGTACAGGGGACCGTATTCGGCCTCGAGACGCGGGAACTGCGGAACGGCAATACGCTGTACACGTTCAACGTCACGGACTACACCGACTCGATCATGATGAAGGTGTTCGCGAAGTCGAAGGACGATGCCGCCGTGCTCAGTCTGCTCAAGGACGGCATGTGGATCCGCGCCCGCGGCCGCGTCGAGTACGACAAGTTCATGGCCGAGCCGGAGCTCGTCATGATGCCGAACGACCTGCACGAAGTGCCGGCTCCTCCGGAGCGGATGGATACGGCGGAGCAGAAGCGCGTCGAATTCCACCTGCATACGACGATGAGCCAGATGGACGCCGTGACGCCGGTTGACGCTTACATCAAGACGGCCGCGAAATGGGGCCATCCGGCGATCGCCATCTCGGACCATGCGAACGTGCATTGTTATCCGGAGGCGTTCAAGGCGGCGAAGAAGCACAATATGAAGGTCATCTTCGGCGTCGAGGCGAACGTCGTGGACGACCAGGTGGAGATCGTCCTCAATCCGCGGGAGGAGCCCCTCGCTTCGGCGGAATACGTCGTGTTCGACATCGAGACGACCGGTCTTTCGATCTTGAACAGCAAGATCATCGAGCTTGCGGGCGTCAAGATGCGGGACGGCAAGGTGACGGGCAAGTTCGAGACGTTCATCAATCCGCATGAGCCGATTCCGTACAATATCCAGCAGCTCACCAACATTACGGATGACATGGTGAAGGACGCGCCCGAGCTGGAACCGAAGCTGCGCGAATTCGTCGAGTTCGTCGGCGACGCGGTGCTCGTGGCCCACAATGCGCGGTTCGACATCGGCTTCATCCAGGCAAACTGCAAGGCGATCGGCCTGCCGGAACTGCCGAATCCGGTGCTCGATACGCTGGAGATGGCGCGGATGCTTCATCCGACGCTGAAGAACCACCGGCTCAATACGCTGGCTGAGAAATACAAGGTCAGCCTCGAGAACCACCACCGCGCGGTGGACGACGCGGCGGCGCTCGGCGGCATCCTGTTCGGCCTGATCGCCGACGCGAAACAGCGGGGCATCGAAGGGCTCCATCAGCTGAACGACCACGCCGGCAAAGACCTGTCGAACGCCCGCCCGTTCCATTGCGGGGTCTACGCGCTGAATGCGAAGGGCAAGAAGAACCTGTTCAAGCTCATCTCCCTCTCGCATACCGAATATTTCAACAAGGTAGCCTGCATGCCGAAGTCGAAGCTGAACGAGATGCGCGACGGGCTGCTCATCCTGTCCGGATGCGAGAAGGGCGAGTTTTTCGAGACGGTGCTCAACAAGACGGTGGAAGAGGCGGAGGAAGTCGCGCAATTTTACGACGTGCTGGAGATCCAGCCGATCGATTTTTACATGCACCTGGTGGAAAAAGGGCTCGTACAGAGCCGTGCTGAAATCGAACAGGCGATCCGGCGCGTCTGCGAGATCGGGGAGCGGCTGGGCAAACCGGTCATCGCGACGGGTAACGTCCATTACCTGCACCCGCGCGACAAAATTTTCCGCGACATTACGATCCACGGCATCACGGGCTACAGCCCGCTCAAAGAGCAGCGCAAGCCGGACGCCCACTTCCGCACGACGGACGAGATGTTGCAGGAATTCGCGTTCCTCGGCGAGGAGAAGGCGTACGAAGTCGTCGTGAAGAATACGGTGGAGCTGGCGGAACGGTTCGAGACGTACGACATGTTCCCGGACAAGCTGTTCACGCCGATCATCGAAGGCGCCGACCAGGAAATCCGGGAGAAATGCTACGCCTTCGCCAAGGACATGTACGGCGATCCGCTGCCGCAGGTGGTCGTCGACCGGCTGGAGAAAGAACTAAACCCGATCATCAAGTACGGCTTCTCGGCGAACTACCTGATCTCGGCCGCGCTCGTGAAGAAGTCGAACGAGGACGGCTATCTGGTCGGTTCCCGCGGCTCTGTCGGTTCGTCGGTCGTCGCGACGTTCCTCGGCATTTCCGAGGTCAACCCGCTGCCGGCGCATTACATATGCAAGAACAAGGCGTGCAAGCACAGCGAATGGTTCCTTGACGGCAGCGTGCCGAGCGGCTTCGACCTGCCGGACAAGAACTGCCCGAAGTGCGGACAGCCGATGAAGGGCGAGGGACAGGACATTCCGTTCGAAACGTTCCTCGGCTTCAAGGGCGACAAGGTGCCGGATATCGACCTGAACTTCTCCGGCGAATACCAGCCGCACGCGCACAACTTCACGAAGGTCATGTTCGGTGAGAAAAACGTGTTCCGCGCCGGCACGATCAGCACGGTGGCGGAGAAGACGGCGTACGGATTCGCGAAGAAATACGAGGAAGACCACGGGAAGAAATGGCGCAGCGCCGAATTGAAGCGGCTGGCGATGGGCTGTACCGGCGTCAAGCGCTCGACCGGCCAGCACCCCGGCGGCATCGTCGTCGTCCCGGACTACATCGAAGTCGAAGACGTGACGCCGGTCCAGTATCCGGCCGATGACACGAGCGCCGAATGGCAGACGACCCATTTCGACTACCACGCCTTCGAGGCGAATCTGCTCAAGCTCGACATTCTCGGCCACGACGATCCGACGATGATGCGGATGCTGCAGGATCTGACGGGCATCGATCCGACGACGATTCCGATGAACGATCCGAAGGTGATGAGCCTGTTCAGCTCGACGGAAGCGTTGGGCGTCACGCCGGAGCAGATCAAGACGCCGGTTGCGACCTACGGCGTGCCCGAGATGGGGACGAAGTTCGTCCGGCAGATGCTGAGCGAGGCGAAGCCGACGTCGTTCGCCGACCTGCTCCAGATTTCCGGCCTGTCGCACGGCACCGGCGTCTGGCTCGGCAATGCGCAGGAACTGATCAAGAGCGGCACCTGTACGATCAAGACGGTCATCGGCTGCCGCGACGACATCATGCTGTACCTGATCTACAAGGCGGGCATGGATGCCGGGCTGGCGTTCAAGATTACCGAAAGCGTGCGGAAGGGCAAGGGGCTCACGCCGGAATGGATCGAGGAAATGCGCAAGTGCGGCGTCCCCGAATGGTACATCGATTCCTGTCTCAAGATCGAGTACATGTTCCCGAAGGCGCACGCCGCCGCTTACGTCATCTCGGCCGTGCGGACCGCGTACTTCAAGCTTTACCATCCGATCGAGTTCTACGCCGCCTACTTCTCGGTCCGGGCCGAAGATTTCGAGCTCGAGACGCTGTGCCAGGGCTATGACGCCATCTTTCGCAGGCTGAACGAAATCGAGGAGAAGGGCATGAACGCGACGACGAAGGAGAAGAACAGCGTCTCGATTCTCGAGATGGCGCTCGAGATGACGGCCCGCGGCTTCGTCTTCAAGCCGATCGATCTGTACCGCTCGGACGCGGTGAAATTCAAGATCGACGGCAACGCCCTCATCCCGCCGTTCGCAGCCATCAGCGGCATCGGCGAGAACGCGGCGCGCAACATCGCGGCCGCGCGCGACGAGGGGCCGTTCCTCTCGATCGAGGACTTCCAGACGCGTTCGCGCGCGACGAAGACGATTGTCGAACAGCTTGCCGCCATGGGATGCTTCCGCGGACTGCCGGAGACGAACCAGTTGTCGTTGTTCTGAGGCGAATCTGCATTTGCGCAGACAGTTGTCATGCTCATCCGACTGTGCTATAATTTTTCCGGTAATGTTGTAACTGAAGGTTCGCCGACGACAAAGAGTGGGGAAACCCACTCTTTACGTTTTGTCTGCGGATATTGAAGCGTACCGGGAGGAATCGAGAGGTGGCGGCAAATCGTGCCCAGATTGAATCCGTTGTCGAGCAACTGGTGAAGCCGTATCTGGAAGAGAACGGTTTCGAGCTTGTCGACATCGAATATGTGAAAGAAGGCGGCAGCCGGTTTCTGCGCGTCTTCGCGGACAAGGAAGGCGGCATCGACATCGACGATTGCGGGCGGATCAGCGAGTGGCTCAGCGCGCGGCTCGACGAACTCGATCCGATTCCGGAAGCCTATTTCCTGGAGGTTTCGTCGCCCGGAGCCGAGCGGCCGCTGAAGAAGCCGGAAGACATGGCGAAAGCGGTGGGCCGGCACGTGTTCGTGACGACCTACGAGCCGATCGACGGCATGAAGGAATTCGAAGGGCGGCTCGTCTCGTTCGAGGACGGCACGGCCGTCGTCGAAATCGGCAAGAAGCGCCACGCGCTGCCCTGGGCGAAAATCGCCTCGGCGCGCCTGGCCATCGTATTCGAATAATCCCGCAATCAGTCGAGAGGAGGAATCCAGTTCCCATGAACATCGATTTTATCGAAGCGTTGGCGGAGATCGAGCGGGAGAAGGGCATCTCGAAGGATGTGCTGCTCGAGGCGATCGAGGCTGCGCTCATTTCGAGCTACAAGCGCAATTTCAACACGGCGCAGAACGTGCGCGTCGACATCAACCGCAATACCGGCGTCATCAAGGTGTACGCGCGCAAGACGGTCGTCGAGGAGGTGCTGGACCCGCGGCTCGAGATCTCGCTCGACGCCGCCCGGGAGATCAATCCGCATTACCAGCTCGACGACATCGCGGAGATCGAAGTGACGCCGCGGGATTTCGGCCGCATCGCGGCCCAGACGGCGAAGCAGGTCGTCACGCAGCGCATTCGCGAGGCTGAACGCGGTCTTATCTATGATGCTTACATCGACAAGGAAGAAGACATCGTCAACGGCATCGTGCAGCGCCAGGACGCGCGCAACCTGTACGTCGATCTCGGCAAGGTGGAAGCGGTGCTGCCGCTGACCGAGCTGATGCCGAACGACAAATTCAAGCACGGCGACCGGGTCAAATCGTACATCACGAGGGTCGAAAACACGACGAAAGGTCCGCAGATCATCCTGTCGCGGACGCATCCCGGGCTGCTCAAGCGGCTGTTCGAACTGGAAGTGCCCGAGATCTACGACGGTATCGTCGAGATCCGCTCCGTCGCGCGGGAGGCCGGGTTCCGTTCGAAGATCGCGGTCCATTCGCGCAATCCGGAGGTCGATCCGGTCGGCGCGTGCGTCGGACCGAAGGGCATGCGCGTCCAGACGATCGTGAACGAGCTGAAAGGCGAGAAAATCGACATCGTCCGCTGGTCGGAAAATGTGGAGGAGTTCGTCGCCAACGCGCTCAGCCCGTCCAAAGTGCTCGAAGTGATCGTCTACGAGCAGGAGCGGGTTGCGCGGGTGATCGTGCCGGATTACCAGCTTTCGCTCGCGATCGGCATCAAGGGCCAGAACGCGCGGCTGGCGGCGAAGCTGACCGGCTGGAAGATCGACATCAAGAGCGAGTCGCAGGCAGAAGTTGAATTCGACCGTCCGAGATCGCAAGGCGAGGCCATGCACCAGGATTCCGTATCCTACGACGGTTGAGCAGGCATCGCCTGAAGGGCATGGAGGGGGTTACCGAACATGAAGCAGCGCAAAGTGCCGCTTCGCAAATGCGTCGCCTGCCAGGAAATGAAGCCGAAGCGGAGTCTGATCCGCATCGTGCGTTCTCCGGAAGGCGAAGTTTCGATTGATCTGACCGGCAAGAAATCGGGACGCGGCGCTTACCTTTGCGGACAAACGTCGTGCTTCAGACTGGCGAAGAAGAGCAAGGCATTCGATCGGGCGCTCGCCGTCTCCGTCGACCCGGAGATCTATGACCGTCTCGAACAGGATTTCATCCGGGTGGAAGATGAATTCCAGGCAGCCGGCGCCCGTGAAGAAGATGCGTGATCCGGCCCGGGCGCTGAACGCGCTCGGCATGGCCGCGCGGGCGGGCAAGCTGGCTTCGGGCGACGAGACGGTGCTGCGCGCAATCCGCAGCGGGAAAGCGAAGCTCGTCGTCGTGGCGGCCGACGCGTCGGACAAGGCGAAGAAGAAGTACGGGGACAAATGCAGGGCTTACGGTGTGAGGCGCATCGAGGCGTTCGACCGCCGGACGCTTGGCGCCGCCATCGGCAAGGCGGAACGCGTCGTCGTTGCCGTGCTGGATGCGGGGCTGGCGGCGCTCGTCGCGGACCGGCTCGGCGAACTATCGGAGGTGGAAGATATTGAGTAAACAGGAGAACAAGGACAAACTTCGCGTATATGAATATGCCAAATCCCAAAACATGAGCAGCAAGGAGATCCTGACCATATTGAAACGGCTCGGCCTGCAAGTCAACAATCATATGAGCGTCATGGAAGACCACATGGTGGAGAAAGTGGAAGGTTTCTTCCGCAGCATCAAGGAGAACGCGGCGGCGAAGCGGGCGCAGCAGGAACTGCAGGCTGCTCAGCAGCGGCAGGCGAAGGCGCAGGAAGCGCCGCGGCAGCAAGGTGCGCCGTCCGCGAACCGGCCGGCGACGGTGAACGCGGCGCCGCAGACGAATGCGGCCGGCGCGCAGCGCCGCGGCGACCGCCCGCAGAGCGGCCAGAACGCTCAGGGCGGCGGCCGGAGCGACCGTCCGCAAGCCGGTCAGGGTGAACGACGGGGCGACCGTCCGCAGGGGGGACGGAACGATCGCCCGCAAGGAGGTCGTCCGCAAGGCGGGCAGGGTGATCGCCGCGGCGACCGCCCGCAGAGCGGCCAGGCTCATGGCGGAGGCCGGAACGACCGTCCGCAAGGCGGCCGGAACGACCGTCCGCAAGGCGGCCGGGGCGATCGTCCGCAGGGCGGCCGTCCGCAAGGCGGTGGCGGCATGCGCGGCGGCGCGGGCGGCGGTTTCCGCGGCGCGGCGCTGGCACCGGCGGCACCGCCGCAACCCGACCGGAAGAAGGGCTCGGGCAAAGACAAGGACAAGGATCGCCGCAACAAGAACGGCGAGAACAGCCGGAAATTCGAAGAGCCGCGCGGCGGCTTCAAGGGCAAGCTGAATGCCGGCAAGGGCGGCAAGAAAGGTCAGGAACGCCGCGAGAAGGTCGACAACACGCCGAAAAAGATCATCGTCCGCGGCGAAATGACCGTCGGCGAACTGGCGAAACTGTTGCACAAGGACGTCTCCGACGTTATCAAGAAGCTGATGTTCCTCGGCGTGCTCGCGACGATCAACCAGGTGCTCGATCTCGACGCCATCCAGCTCGTCGCCGGCGAATACGGCGTCGAAGTCGAGATCAAGCTGCCGGTGGACGAAGACGCCTTCGAGACGGTTGAAGAACAGGACGACCCGGCGGATCTGAAACCGCGTCCTCCGGTCGTCACGATCATGGGCCACGTCGACCACGGGAAGACGACGCTGCTTGACGCAATCCGCCATACGAACGTGACGAGCGGCGAAGCGGGCGGCATTACGCAGCACATCGGCGCTTATCAGGTGGAAGTGAATGGCAAGAAGATCACCTTCCTCGACACGCCGGGCCACGAAGCGTTCACGACGATGCGCGCCCGCGGCGCGCAGGTGACCGACATCACCGTGCTCGTCGTCGCTGCGGACGACGGCGTCATGCCGCAGACGGTCGAAGCGATCAACCACGCGAAAGCGGCGAACGTGCCGATCATCGTCGCGGTGAACAAGATCGACAAGCCGACCGCCAACCCGGACCGGATCATGCAGGAGCTGACCGAGTACGGCCTGGTGCCGGAAGCATGGGGCGGCGACACGATCTACGTCAACATTTCGGCGAAACAGCGGATCAACCTGGAAGAGCTGCTCGAGATGATCCTGCTCGTCGCGGAAGTGAACGACTACAAGGCCAACCCGGACAAACGGGCGCGCGGCACCGTCATCGAGGCGGAACTCGACAAGGGCAAAGGTCCGGTCGCGCGGGTGCTCGTCCAGCACGGCACGCTCCATGTCGGCGACGCCTTCGTGGCGGGCAACTGCTTCGGCCGCGTCCGGGCGATGGTGAACGACCGCGGCCGCCGGCTCAAGGAAGCGGGGCCGTCGACGCCGGTCGAGATCACGGGTCTGACGGAAGTGCCGCAAGCCGGCGATCCGTTCATGGTGTTCGAAGACGAGCGCAAGGCGCGCGCCATCGCGGAGCGCCGCGCCGCCAAGGCGCGCGAGTCCGAACGCGGCGCGAACGCCCGCGTAACGCTGGATGATCTGTACAAGCAGATCAAGGAAGGCGAGATCAAGGATCTGAACGTCATCATCAAAGCGGATGTTCAGGGCTCCGTCGAGGCGCTCAAAGGCTCGCTGCTCAAGATCGACGTCGAAGGCGTGCGGGTGAAGATCATTCACTCCGGCGTCGGCGCCATAACCGAATCGGACGTCGCGCTCGCATCCGCGTCGAACGCGATCATCATCGGCTTCAACGTCCGGCCTGAGACGCAGGCGAAAGCGACCGCCGAACAGGAAGGCGTCGACATCCGGCTGCATAACATCATCTACAACGTGACGGACGAGATCGAACAGGCCATGAAAGGCATGCTCGATCCGGTCGTCCGCGAAGTTGTCATCGGCCACGCGGAAGTGCGGAACGTGTTCCGGGTCAGCAAGGTCGGCACGATTGCAGGCTGCATGGTGACGTCGGGCAAGATCACCCGGACGGCCGAAGCGCGGCTTATCCGCGACGGCATCGTCGTCCACCAGGGCAAGATCGGCTCGCTCAAACGGTTCAAGGACGACGTCCGCGAAGTGGCGCAAGGGTACGAGTGCGGCCTGATGATCGACGGCGTGAGCGACATTCAGGAAGGCGACACGATCGAAGCGTACGTGATGGAAACCGTTGAGAGGTGATCGAAGATGGCCAGAGTCCGCGTCAGCCGCGTCGCGGAACGAATCAAACAGGAGATGAGCCAGATTCTGCAGCAGGAGCTGAAGGATCCGCGCATCGGCTTCGTAACCGTCACCGGTGTCGACGTGACGAACGATCTGTCGCAGGCAACGGTCTATCTGAGCGTCCTCGGGAATGACGAACAGAAGGAAGCGACGCTTGCGGCGCTCGGCAAAGCCCGCGGGTTCATCCGCACCGAAATCGGACGGCGCATCCAGCTGCGCCATGTGCCGGAACTGGCCTTCAAGTTCGACTCCAGCATCGAATACGGCAGCCGCATCGAACAATTGCTGGAGCAGCTCAACCGGGAGCAGGAGACGTAAGATGGCGTCCGTCGGCGATCAATACAGAACCCGGCTCGACGAGGCGCTCCGCTTCCTGCGTGAACACGACGACTTTCTGATTGTTTCGCATGTGCAGCCGGACGGCGATGCGATCAGTTCGACCATCGCCGTCCGCTGGCTGCTTGACCGTCTGGGCAAGCGGTCGCTCATGATTAATGAAGGGTGGATTCCGTCCCGCCTGGAGTTTCTGCCGCATGCCGGGGAAATCGTCAATTACGGTGAACGGAAGCCGGACCGCAAATTCCGAGCCGTCGTCGCGGTCGATTGCGCCGATTTCTCCCGGATCGGCCTTGTCCGCGAACTGTTCGAAGAACCTTGCGAACTGCTCAATATCGATCATCATCCGACGAACGACGGCTTCGGCACCGTGAATCTGCTTCGCCAGGATGCGGCGGCGACGGCCGAAATTCTGTTTGAACTGATTGAACATGCCGGCCTCGCGTTCGACAAGGATGCGGCAACCGTGATCTACACCGGCCTGTTGACGGATACGGGGGGCTTTCGCTATTCGAACACGAGCCCGAACGTGATGACCGCCGCCTCGAAGCTGTTGACCGCGGGCGTGGACGCCTACCAGCTGGCGGACCGGCTGCTCGAGCGGATGACGATGCCGCAGCTGAAGATTCTCCAGCGGGGACTTTCCCGCCTCCGGTTCACGGAAGACGGGAGGGTCGGCTGGCTGTACATCGAGCCGAAGGATCTTGAGGAGACCGGGGCGTCCAGCGAAGATCTGGAAGGGCTGGTCAATTACGCCCGAAACATCGACGGCGTGGAAGTCGGCATGCTGTTCAAGGGGATGGACGACGGCTCCGTGAAGGTGAGCTTCCGCTCCGCCGGCAAGGCGGATGTCGCTGCCATCGCGCAGCAGTTCGGCGGCGGCGGCCACATCCGGGCGGCCGGGTGCCGGATGTCCATGCCGCTGGATCAGGCGATGCCGCTCGTCGTGGACACGGTGCGCCGTTCGTTGTAATGCAGGAAAGGCGTTGGCTACAACAAATGGAGCAATCTAAGGAACTGGAAGGTATTCTCGCCGTATGGAAGCCGGCCGGCTGGACGTCGCACGACGTCGTGGCGAAGGTGAGGCGATGGACGCGCATGCGGCGCATCGGGCACGCCGGCACCCTGGACCCGCAGGTGACCGGCGTCCTTCCGCTTTGTCTCGGCCGCGCGACGCGCGTCGTCGAATACATGCAGGAACTGCCGAAAGCGTATGAAACGGTCATGCAGCTCGGCGTCGCGACCGATACCGAAGATTTGACCGGTACGGTGCTTGATACGTCGGACGCGTCGCATGTGACCGAGGCGATGTTGCGGGAGGCGCTCGCGCGGTTCATCGGCGAGATCGAACAGGTGCCGCCGATGTATTCGGCCGTGAAGGTCGGCGGACGCAAGTTGTACGAGCTGGCCCGCGAAGGCAAGACCGTCGAGCGCAAGGCCCGCAAGGTGACGATTCATTCGCTGGAGCTCAGGTTCGCCGAGCTCGGCGTGCCGCGGCCGCGCATCGGCTTTGGGGCGGTCTGTTCCAAGGGCACCTACATCCGCACGCTGTGCGTCGACATCGGCCGCGCGCTGGGGGTTCCCGCCGCGATGGAATCGCTCGTGCGAACGATGTCCGCCGGACTCGGTGAATCCGACTGTCTGACGATGGAGCGGATCGAAGCGCTGGCCGCATCCGGCGAACTGGCCGATGCGCTGCTGCCGGTCGACCGGGCGCTGGGCCATTACCCGCGCATCGATGTGGGAGCGGCGGCGGCGGCCCGAGCGGTGCGGGGGCAGCGGGTCAAGCCGGCATCCCCGCAACAAGAAGGGCTTGTCCGATTGTACGGCGCGGGCCGATTCGTCGGCCTGTTCGAAGCGGATGGCGATGCGGGCGTGCTTCGGCCGGTGAAGGTGTTCGCTTCCGCGGACGAATTCTGACGAAGCATTCTGCTCAAGTGAACTTCCGACCCGCAAATTGAGAGGAAATGCAGGTGCAATGCCTTGATCACGATCACGTTGCGTTACCCGTCCGATGAGCCCGGGGCGCCGGAAGACCGGCTGCCGAAGACGATGGCCATCGGCTACTTCGACGGCGTTCACCCGGGCCATCAGGCCGTCATCCGCAAAGCGGTCGAACTGGCGCGCGCGGCGGGGAAGCAGGCTTCCGTCATGACCTTCGATCCGCACCCGCGCGCGTTCTTCGGGCACGGAGAGGCGTATGCCGCATCGCTGACACCGCTGCCGGAGAAAATCCGGCTGCTCGGCGAGCTCGGTGTCGACATCGTGTATGTGGCCGTATTTGACCATGAATTTTCCAGCCTCGAGCCCGAAACGTTCGTCCGCAGACTGCTGATCGAACGCCTGAACGTGTCCGATGCGGTCGTCGGGTTCGACTTTACGTTCGGCCGCGGCGGCGCGGGCAATCCCGCCGTCCTCGCGGAACTCGGCGCGCCGGATCTCGCCGTCCATACGGTCGAGCCGGTGGCGGCGGCCGGAGCCAAAGTCAGCAGCTCGCGCATCCGGGAAGCGCTGGAACTGGGCGATGTGGCGCTTGCCGCCGGCCTGCTCAGACGGCCTTACCGGATTTCCGGGGCGGTCGTGCACGGCGCGGCCCGCGGCCGGACGATCGGCTTCCCGACGGCGAACATCGAGCCCGACGGCCGCTATGTGCTGCCGCGGCATGGCGTGTATGCGGTGAATGTGCGCCGGGGCGACGCATCTTATCCGGCCGTCATGAATGTCGGCGTCGCGCCGACGTTCTACGGCACGGGCGGAACGCCGAAGCTGGAGGCGCATCTGCTCGACTTCTCCGGCGATCTGTACGGCGAGCGGCTCGCCGTGGACTTCGTCGCCTTCATCCGGCCGGAGCTGCGGTTTGACGGCGTCGCCGAACTGACCGCACAGATCCGGGAAGACGCGGAGCAGGCGCGGCGGCTTCTCGCCTTCGTCCGGCAATAATCCGACAGTTTACTTTCATCCTGCGCATATGCTATACTTGTTGTCGTTGCGGCCGGAGCGCCGCAACTTGTTGAACCGCAGCTTGGCTGTGCGACCTCACCATCGGCGGCGAGGCTGTCGGCGATTTTCATAAGGAGGTGAACAGGGATGGCCATTACGCAAGAACGGAAGAACGAAGTGATCGAAGCGCACAAGACGCACGCTTCCGACACCGGTTCTCCGGAAGTTCAGATCGCTATCCTGACCGAGAACATCGCGAATCTGACCGAGCATCTTCGGGTACACAAGAAAGACCATCATTCCCGTCGCGGACTTCTCAAGATGGTCGGCAAGCGCAGAAAGCTGCTTGCGTATCTCAAGAAGAAGGATATCAATCGGTACAGCGCGTTGATCGAAAAACTCGGCTTGCGCCGATAACGCAAGCGGTAAGAAAGCAACCGGCTGCCCGAGCCGTCCCGCGGGACGGACGTCGGCGTCTGGTTGCTTTTTGCCATTGGACAGGCAGGCGCATTGTGCTGTAAGGCTATGAAGGAGGAGTTAAATGGTACATCGAGTCGAGATGCAGCTCGGCGGTCGTCCGCTCGTGCTGGAGACCGGCCGGCTGGCGAAACAGGCGAACGCCGCCGTGACGGTACGCTACGGCGACACGGTCGTCCTGTGTACGGCGACCGCATCGAAGGAGCCGAAGGATCTGGGTTTCTTTCCGCTCACGGTGAACTTTGAAGAGCGGCTCTATTCCGTCGGCAAAATTCCGGGCGGATTCATCAAGCGCGAAGGCCGTCCGAGCGAGAAAGCGATTCTGGCAAGCCGGCTGACCGACCGTCCGATCCGGCCGCTGTTTCCGGAGGGCTTCCGGAATGAAGTGCAGATCGTTGACCTCGTCATGAGCGTCGACCAGGACTGCTCGCCGGAGATTTCCGCGATGATCGGCACATCCGCGGCACTTTCCATCTCCGACATTCCGTTCAACGGTCCGATCGGCGGCGTCATCGTCGGCCGCGTGGACGGTGAATTCGTCATCAACCCGACGGTCGAGCAGGAGGAACGGTCGGACATTTACGTCGTCGTCGCCGGCACGCGGGACGCGATCATGATGGTCGAAGCGGAAGCCGATGAAGTGCCGGAAGAGGTCATCCTCGAAGCGATCATGTTCGGCCACGAGGAAATCAAGAAAATCGTCGACATGATCGAAGAACTGGTGAGCGTCGCCGGCAAGCCGAAGATGGAAGTGCAGCTGCACGCGGTGGACGAGGAAGTCAATCGCGCCGTCCGCGAATTCGCAAGCGCGCGGCTGATCGAAGCGATCCGCGTGCCGGAGAAGCAGGCGCGGCAGGATGCGATCGACGCCGTGAACGCCGACGCCATTGCCTATTTTGAAGAGGTCTATGCCGAGACGCCGGAGAAAATGGCCGATGTGAAAGAAGTGCTCCATGACATCGTCAAGGAAGAAGTTCGCCGGCTGATCACCCACGAGAAGATTCGTCCGGACGGACGCGCCTTGAACGAGATCCGTCCGATCGAATGCGAGGTCGGGCTGCTGCCGCGCACCCACGGCTCCGGACTGTTCACGCGCGGTCAGACGCAGGCGCTCAGCATCTGCACGCTCGGCGCGCTCGGCGATGTCCAGATTCTCGACGGCATCGATCTCGAAGAGTCGAAGCGGTTCATGCACCACTACAACTTCCCGCCATTCAGCGTCGGGGAAGCGAGACCGCTCCGGGCTCCGGGACGGCGCGAAATCGGACACGGCGCGCTCGGCGAACGGGCGCTGGCGAAGGTCATTCCGCCGGAATCCGAGTTCCCGTACACGATCCGGCTCGTGTCCGAAGTGCTGGAATCGAACGGTTCGACGTCGCAGGCTTCGATCTGCGCCAGCACGCTGGCCATGATGGATGCGGGCGTTCCGATCAAGGCCCCGGTGGCCGGCATTGCAATGGGGCTTATCAAGGACGGCGACCAGTTCTCCATCCTGTCGGACATCCAGGGCATGGAAGACCACCTCGGCGACATGGACTTCAAGGTGGCCGGGACGGCGAAGGGCGTTACCGCGATCCAGATGGACATCAAGATCGACGGCATAGACCGCGAAATTCTGTCCCAGGCGCTGGAGCAGGCCCGCGAAGGCCGGATGTACATCCTTGGCAAGATGCTCGAGGTCATCAAGGAGCCGCGCAAGCAGCTGTCGCCTTACGCGCCGAAGATCATTATCATGCAGATCAACCCGGACAAGATCCGCGATGTGATCGGGGCCGGCGGCAAAATTATCAACAAGATCATCGAAGATACCGGCGTCAAGATCGACATCGAGCAGGACGGCAAGGTGTACATCGCTTCGGCGGATGAAGCGGCGAACGAAAAAGCACGCCAGATCATCGAGGGGATCGTCAAGGATGTTGTCGTCGGCGAAATCTACGTCGGAACAGTCCGACGGATCGAAAAATTCGGCGCCTTCGTCGAGATTCTGCCGAACAAGGAAGGGCTGGTGCACATCTCGCAGCTGTCGACCGAACGGGTCGCCAAGACGGAAGACGTCGTGAAGATCGGCGACAAGATTACGGTCAAAGTCACCGAGATCGACCAGATGGGCCGGATCAACCTGTCCCGCAAAGCGGTGCTCGTCGCGCAAGGCGCGAAACGATGAGCTTAGGCAAAGCCCCAAGAAAGAGCCAGATTACCGTCTGTCTCTTTTTTTATGCCGTTATGCGGCACAGGGGCCCGGGACTGAGGAATGCCGCGCGTTATATTCTTGTCCCGCTTTACATACAATGGTGGAGACTAAAGGCGAAGGAGCGCGGTCATGAAATGGAAGAAGCTGGCGGCTGCCGCCCTGTGCGCGGCCGCCGTCTGGGGACTTGCGGCTTCGGTCAGGGCGATGGCCGACTACGTTCAGGCGGTCAAGGCGCAGGCCGGGGCCGGCGTGCGCACGTATGCCGCTCCGCAAGCGGCGGCGGATGGCAAGGCCGATGCGCTGCTTGAACGGATCAAAGCGGCTGCGCCGCAGTATGCGGAACCGCCCGTCGATGCGGTCGTCGACCGCGTTTGGCATGCGATCCCCGGATACAATGGGGTCGAACTGGATATTGAGCGTACATACGCGGCGATGCGCCTGCTTCCGGAGGGTTCGCCGATCCGGCCCGTGCTGCGGGAGATCGAGCCGAAGGTCGGACTGGACGATCTCGGCCCCCATCCGATCTACCGCGGCAATCCGAAGAAGCGGATGGCGGCGCTCATGATCAATGTCGCCTGGGGCAACGAGCATCTGCCGTCGATTCTTAAGACGCTGAAGGAGAAGGACGTGCGCGCGACTTTCTTCTTTGACGGATCGTGGCTGGAGAAGAACGAAACGCTGGCCCGGCAAATTGCCGAAGGCGGCCACGAGTTGTCCAACCACGCCTATTCCCATCCGGACATGGCGAAGCTCGGACGAAACGAACAATACCGGCAGATCGCGCGGACGGAAGCGCTGCTGAAAGAAAAACTCGGCGTGCGGGACAACAAGTGGTTTGCGCCGCCTTCCGGCTCATACAATGCGACGACCGTCCGGACGGCCGCCCAGCTCGGGCTGAAGACCGTGCTCTGGACGGTCGATACGGTGGACTGGAAGAGTCCGCCGCCGGAAAACATCGTGGCGAAGATCCGGCGCGACACCGGCCCCGGGTCGCTCATCCTGATGCATCCCACCGCATCGGCAAGCACCGCGATGGCAGACATGATCGACGTCCTGCGGAGCAAGGGCATCGAGCCCGGGACGGTGTCCGCCACGCTGTCGACCGCCCGGGTGCCGCCGGTTGAGCCCGCACCTTGATTTTGGTATAGTGGAATCATTGACTTCGTCAGGGGGATACGCGGTGAATCGTTATACGCTGCAGAACGGTCTGCGCATCGTGGTCGAACCCATCCCGACCAGCCGTTCCGTCTCGTTCGGCATCTGGGTGAGGACGGGTTCCCGCGATGAGACGCCGGAGATCAGCGGCATCTCGCATTTGATTGAACACATGCTTTTCAAGGGGACGGCGAAGCGCAGCGCGAAGGATATCGCGGACCTTTTCGACGGCATCGGCGGCAACGTGAACGCGTTTACGTCGAAAGAGTACACCTGCTATTACGCGAAGGTGCTGGACCGGCATTTGCCGATCGCAGTGGAAGCGCTGGCGGACATGTTCTTCGAATCGCAGTTCGATGCGGGGGAGCTGGCCAAGGAGAAGAACGTCATCCTCGAGGAAATCGCGATGTACGAAGACACGCCCGACGACAAGGTGCACGACGAGGCGTCGCGGGCCGCATTCGGCGATCATCCGCTCGCCTATTCGATTCTCGGGCTGGAAGACCGGCTGCGCGCCATGCAGCCGGATGATCTCAGGGGCTACATGTCCCGGCAGTACCGGACGGACAATACGGTCATCGCCATCGCCGGCAACGTGGACGAGGGCAAGCTGCCGGAACTGCTCGAGCGCCATTTCGGCCGCTTCGACCGGCGCGGCGGAGGCTCGGAGCCGGTTCCGCCGGTATTCCGCGGCGATTATATCTATCACCACAAGCAGACCGAGCAGCATCACCTCTGCCTGTCGTTTCCCGGTTGCCCGATCGGCGACCCGAAGCTGTATGCGATGGTGCTGCTCAACAACGCGCTCGGCGGCGGGATGAGCTCGCGGCTGTTCCAGGAAATCCGCGAGAAGCGCGGACTGGCCTATTCCGTCTATTCCTACCATACGTCCTATGCCGACAGCGGCATCTTCACCATCTATGCGGGAACGGCGCCGAAGCAGACGAAAGAAGTGCTGGACGTGGCGCTCGAACAGCTGGCCGATCTCGCCGAAGGCGGACTGACCGATGCGGAACTTGAGCGCGGCAAGGAACAGCTCAAGGGCAGCCTCATCCTGAGCCTGGAAAGCACGAGCAGCCGGATGAACCGGATCGGCAAGAACGAGCTGATGCTCGGACGCCACGATTCGCTCGACGAGATGCTTGAACGGATCGACGCGGTTACGCTGGATGACGTCCGGATGATGATCGACCGGATGTTTGCCGTTCCGTTCGCCGTCGCGGCGGTCGGACCGGACGATTCGGCGGTGTCCGCATTGAGGAGGGATTGTCTTGTACGAAGTTCGCATTAAACGGCTGCCCGGCGGCGAAGGTCTGCCTCTTCCGGAGCGGATGTCCGAGTGGGCGGCGGGGTTCGACGTCCACGCCGCCGTCAATGAACCGGTGACGCTGGCTCCCGGCGAGCGCCGCCTCATTTCGACAGGCTTCGCCATGGCGATGCCGCGCGAACTGGAGGCGCAGATCCGGCCGCGCAGCGGACTGGCGCTCAAGCACGGCATCACATGCCTCAACACGCCCGGCACGATCGACGCCGACTATCGCGGCGAAGTGAAGGTGCTGCTGATCAATCTGGGCAGCGAGCCGTTCACGATCCATCGGGGCGACCGGATCGCCCAGATGGTGTTCCAGGAGGTGCCGCCCGTACGGCTGATCGAAGCGGACGAGCTGGACGACACCGGCCGCGGGGCCGGCGGATTCGGGCATACCGGGACAGGCTCGTAATCTTCCATACCTATTTCACAAGAAAGGTTGTTCCGGCCGGCGATTCGCCGGCCGGAGCGGCCTTTTTTTTCATATAATCGGCTTATCTTTCACCGCAAAACGGACGCACCCTCGCGGTAGGACGGCGCCGGCCGTTTTTGCTTGAATCACCCGCGGAGCGCTCCCTGCATACGATGGTCTATAGCCCAGGTGCGGAAAGGAGTGGGAAATATTGCTCACGGGCGCGAATATCGTGCTGCTCGGCGGCGATGCCAGGCAGCTTGAAGTCATCCGCAAGCTGACCGAACTGGACGCAACCGTGCTGGCAGTCGGCTTCGACGGGCTGAGCACGCCGCTGGACGGAGCCGTGCATGCCGAGCTGGACGGACAATTGTTCGAAGACGCCGATGCGCTCATTCTGCCCGCAGTCGGCACCGACGACGACGGCACGGTGACGGCCGTATTCAGCGACAAGCAGCTTGTGCTGGAAGAAGACTACATCGCCCGGCTGCCCAAGCATTGCAAGGTTTACACGGGAATGGCGAAGCCATACCTGAAGGATTTGTGCACGAAATACGGCATCGGTCTGGTCGAATTGTTCGAGCGGGACGATGTGGCGATCTACAATTCGATTCCGACGGCCGAAGGCGCCGTCATGATGGCGATTCAACATACCGACATCACGATCCACGGATCGACGGCACTGGTGCTGGGAATGGGGAGGACAGGGCTGACGCTCGCCCGGACGCTCAAGGGAATGGGGGCGAGAGTGAAGATCGGCGTGCGGCGGGACGAACATTTTGCCCGGGCGTACGAGATGGGTTTCGAACCTTTCTACATCAAGGATCTGGCGGCTCACGCGGGCAATCTCGACTTGCTTTTTAATACAATTCCGACTATGATAGTCACAGCACAGATCATTGCTCAAATGCCATCGCGCGCCGTCATCATCGACCTTGCGTCGAAGCCCGGCGGCACCGATTTCCGCTACGCCGAGCGGCGCGGCATCAAAGCGTTGCTCGCACCCGGACTTCCCGGCATCGTGGCTCCGAAGACCGCCGGCCGCATCATGGCGGACTGTCTCGGCCGGCTGCTGATGGAAGACTTGCGGCTCGGGAGGGAGAAGCGATGAGCATTTGGCAAGGCAAGACGGTCGGGTACGGATTGTCCGGTTCACACTGCACGTTCGACGAAGTGATGCCGCAGATTCAGCGGTTCGTCGATGCGGGCGCGAACGTGGTGCCGATCATTTCGCACAGTGTCCTCACGACGGACACCCGGTTCGGCACGGCGGAAGAATGGCGGCGCAAACTGAAGGAGATTACCGGGAACGAAGTCATTTCCACCATTGTGGAAGCCGAGCCGCTCGGTCCTTCCAAACTGCTGGACATCATGATCATCGCGCCGTGCACGGGCAATACGACGAGCAAGCTGGCCAACGCGATGACCGACAGCGCGGTGCTGATGGCAGCCAAGGCCCAGATGCGCAACTGCCGTCCGCTGGTGCTCGCGATCTCGACGAATGACGGCCTCGGTCTGAACGCGCCGAACATCGCGAAGCTGCTGAACACCAAGAACATTTATTTCGTCCCGTTCGGCCAGGACAATCCGCAGCAGAAACCGAACTCGCTCGTCGCGAAGATGGATCTGCTGCTCGAGACATGCGAAGCGGCGCTGGAAGGCCGGCAAATTCAGCCGCTGCTCATCGAACGTTTCCGCTATTAGATCCCCGGTCCTGCCCGCGGCCGCACCGTACGGCTGATCGGCTGCAGCGGCCGGTTTCCCGTTCCATAGGTAAGAGGAGAGAAAGAACACGATGTCCGAACAAAAGCTGTACCATGTTGCGGTAGTCGGCGCGACAGGAGCCGTGGGGGAACAGATGATCCGGATGCTCGAGTCGCGGAATTTTCCCGTGGGCGAGCTCAAGCTGCTTTCGTCCGCCCGGTCGGCCGGGACGAAGCTGAAATTCCGCGGCCGTGTGTGAATATACGGTTCAGGAAGCGGGACCGGACAGTTTCGAAGGCGTCGAGATCGCGCTGTTCAGCGCGGGCGGCGACGTCAGCAGGAAGCTGGTGCCGCATGCGGTGGCCGCCGGCGCGGTATGCATCGACAACACCAGCGCGTTCCGGATGGATCCGGAGACGCCGCTTGTCGTGCCGGAAGTGAATCCGGAGCAAATCGCCCGGCACAAAGGGATCATCGCCAATCCGAACTGCTCGACCATCCAGATGGTGGCGGCGCTCAAGCCGCTCCATGACCGCTACGGCATCGCGCGGATCATCGTCTCGACCTACCAGGCGGTGTCCGGAGCAGGAGCCCGTGCGGTGACCGAACTGCTGCGTCAGACGGAAGAACTGCTTGCCGGCCGGAAACCGGAGCCGGACGTGCTGCCGGTCAGCTCGCTGCCGGTGAAGCATCAAATCGCATTCAACGCCATTCCGCAGATCGACAAGTTCCAGGACAACGGCTACACGTTCGAAGAAATGAAGATGGTGAACGAGACGAAGAAAATCATGGGCGACGATTCGATCGCGGTCACGGCCACCTGTGTGCGCATTCCGGTGCTGAGAGGTCATTCGGAATCGGTCTACGTCGAACTGAAAAGCGATTACGAGCTGGATGACGTCAGATCGCTGCTGTCGAACGCACCGGGCATTACGGTTGTGGACGATCCCGCGAGCCAGCGGTATCCGCTTGCGACCGAAGCCGAAGGAAGACCGGATGTCTTCGTCGGCCGGATTCGCCGCGATCTCACGCATCCGCGCGGACTCAATCTGTGGATCGTCTCCGACAATCTGCTCAAAGGTGCGGCCTGGAATGCCGTACAGATCGCGGAAACCATCGTGAACAGCCGCGGCTGAGACCGTTCGGCATCTACAGTCCGGCCATCCCAATCAGCTGATTCGCCAACCGTCCATTGCGACAGCGGCCGTCCGTCGTCCTAGAGCAAGGGGCGTGAAGCGGTCATGGCCATTCTGGTCCAGAAATTCGGCGGCACTTCGCTGGCTACGGACGATGCCCGAAGGCATGTGCTGCGGCATATCGTCCGCGAACGCGAGGCCGGGTATTCCGTTGTCGTCGTCGTCTCGGCCATGGGCCGGCAGGGCGATCCGTATGCGACGGATACGCTGCTGGCCTTGCCGGGCAGCGGGAACTTGCCCGCCCGGGAACGCGATTTGATCGCGTCCTGCGGTGAAGTGATCGCCGCCGTCGTCCTGTGCGGACTGCTCTGCAGCGAAGGCGTGCCGGCGGTCGTGCTGACCGGCGGCCAGGCCGGCATCCGGACGGACGGCAGTTTCGGCGCCGCGCGCATTACGCGCATCGAAACCGAACCGGTGCTGAGGCGGCTGGATGAAGGGGCCGTTGTGATCGTCACCGGATTTCAGGGCATGTCGCCCGGCGGCGATACGACGACGCTCGGCCGCGGCGGGAGCGACACGACGGCCGCGGCGCTGGGCGCTGCGCTCCGCGCACAGCGGGTCGATATTTATACCGATGTGGACGGCATTCTGACGGCCGATCCGCGGCTCGTCGCCGAAGCGAGGCCGCTCAAGGCCGTCAGTTACGCCGAGATCAGCAATCTGGCCAGGCAAGGCGCGAAGGTCGTTCATCCGCGGGCGGTCGAGGTTGCGGCGCAGGCGGGCATTCCGCTCCGCATCCGGTCGACGTTCACGGACGACGACGGGACGCTGGTGACGGGGCCGGGCATGTTCGGCGCGGGCGAGGTGCCCGATCGCCCGATCGTCGGCATCGCCCATACGGCCGGCGTGACGCAATTGACCGTCGCGTACGGATCTTCGGAACCGGGCGACATGCAGGTTCGGGTGTTCGGCACGATGGCCCGGCACGGAATCAGCATCGATTTCATCAATGTGACGCCGAGCGGATGCGTATACACCGTATTCGACGCCGACGCCGACCGGGCGATCGGGCTGCTCAGCGAACTGGGCTGCGCGTACTCGGCCATCCGCAACTGCGCCAAGGTGTCTGTCGTCGGCGGCGGCATGAACGGCGTTCCCGGCATCATGGCGGCGATCGTCGAAGTGTTGACGGACGAAGGCATTCCGATCCTGCAGAGCGCGGATTCGAACGCGTCGATCTGGGTGCTCGTCCGTCAGGCGGATATGGCGGACGCCGTGCGCGCGCTGCACGCCAGGTTCGGCCTTGACCGGCCGGCGGACGCGGCGCAAGGAGTGTCCCAACTGGCACAGGAGGAGTCGTAATGGATTTCGGAAGATTGATTACCGCCATGGTCACCCCGTTCGACGCGGAGGGCAAGATCGACTGGGAGACGACCGGTCGGCTCATCGATTATCTGATTGACGAGCAGCAGACCGACAGCATCGTTGTCTGCGGCACGACCGGCGAATCGCCGACGCTGGACGATGAAGAGAAGATCGCCCTGTACCGTTTCGCGGTTGAGCGGGGGGCCGGACGGGTGCCCGTCATTGCCGGCACGGGCAGCAACAACACGGCGCACTCGATTCATCTGACGAAGGAAGCCGAGGCGGCCGGAGCAGACGGCGTGCTGCTCGTTTCGCCTTATTACAACAAACCGAGCCAGGAAGGTTTGTATCAGCATTTCCGCGCGATTGCGGAATCGACGAAACTGCCGGTCATGCTGTACAACGTTCCCGGACGGACGGGTGTCAACCTCAACGTCGACACGACGCTGCGGCTTGCGCAGATCCCGAACATTGTCGCGACGAAGGATTGCGCGCCGACGGAGCAGCTGACCGCCATCGCGGCCGGGGCGCCGGCGCATTTCAAGGTGTACAGCGGCGACGACAGTCAGACGCTGCCCGCGCTGGCCGTCGGAGCGTACGGCATCGTCAGCGTGACGAGCCATATTATCGGCCGCGAAATGAAACAGATGATCAGCGCGTATGTCGAAGGCCGGACAGCCGAAGCGGCCAAGCTGCATCAGCGGTTGTCGCCGATCTTCAGGGGGCTGTTCAACTGCCCGCATCCGGTAACGAATCCGGTGCCGGTGAAGTACGCATTGAACCATGTCGGCATTCCGGTAGGCGGTGTGCGCCTGCCGCTTGTGCCGCTCACTGAAGCCGAGGCGGCCTTCGTGCGCAATCTGCTGGACAATCGTGAATAGGAGCAAGCGTAGTCGGAAAGACCGATGCACGATTTGCCGCATCGGTTTTCTTTGTGCGGACTTGCGGTCTTCGCCGCCGGGGGGTCAACTTGTGTGGCGCCTCCGGCATCATGTATAATGGGTTACAAGTGATCGGGATCGGCAAATCTTTGAAAAATCAATAGCGTTTGGATCGACGTCCAACAGTTACGGGAGGTACGAAATTCCATTGTCAAAGAAGAACCAGGATAAGCTGCTAATTTTTGCTTTGGGCGGCGTCGGCGAGATCGGGAAGAACATGTATGTCGTCCAGTACGGGAACGACATTGTCGTTGTGGATTCGGGGCTGAAATTTCCCGAAGAGGATATGCTGGGGGTTGACATCGTCATCCCCGACATCACGTACTTGACGGAGAACCGCGACAAGGTGCGCGGCATCCTGATAACGCACGGCCACGAAGATCACATCGGCGGACTGCCTTATGTGCTGAAACATCTCAATGTGCCGGTGTACGGCACGAAGCTGACGCTCGGATTGATCGAGGTGAAGCTGAAGGAAGCCGGTCTGCTCGGCGAGACGAAACGGATCTTGATCAACGCCGACTCGGTCGTTCAGCTCGGATCGATCAAAGCGTCGTTCTTCCGCACGAACCACAGCATTCCGGATTCGGTCGGCATCTGCCTCGACACGCCGGAAGGCGTCGTCGTCCACACCGGCGACTTCAAGTTCGATCACACGCCGGTAAACGGGCAATTCGCCGATCTGCAGCGGATGGCCGAGGTCGGCAAACGCGGCGTGCTGGCGCTCCTGTCCGACAGCACGAACGCCGAACGGCCGGGCTTCACTCCTTCGGAAAGCAAGGTGGGGCAGGAGCTTGAAGATATTTTCCGCAAGGCGAAACAGCGCGTCGTCGTCGCGACGTTCGCATCGAATGTGCACCGCATTCAACAGGTCATCAACGCCGCCATGGCAACGAAGCGCAAGCTGACGGTCATTGGACGCAGCATGGTGAACGTCGTGTCGATCGCTTCGGAGCTCGGCTATCTGCACATTCCGGAAGGCATGCTGATTGAGCCGGAGGAAGTCGGAAAGATGGCCGCCGACCGCGTGGTCATCCTGTCGACGGGCAGCCAGGGTGAACCGATGTCGGCGCTCACGCGAATGGCGCGTTCGGCTCACCGGAAATTGGACATCCTGCCGGGCGACACCGTCATCATCGCGGCGACGCCGATTCCGGGCAACGAGCGGTTTGTCGGCCGCACGGTTGACGAGCTGTTCCGCCTTGGCGCGAACGTCATTTACGGACCTACCGCTTCGTCGGCCGTTCACGTTTCCGGCCACGGCAGCCAGGAAGAGCTGAAGCTCATGCTCAACCTGATGAAGCCGAAATATTTCATCCCGATTCACGGCGAATACCGGATGCTGAGGCAGCACGCGCTGCTCGCGGAAAGCGTCGGCATCGAGCGCGAGAACATTTTCATTCTCGACAACGGCGATACGGTCGAGATCCAGGACGGCGTCGCCCGCAAGGGCAACAAGGTGCCGTCGGGCATCGTGCTGATCGACGGTCTCGGTGTCGGCGACGTCGGCAACATCGTCCTCCGCGACCGGAAGCTGCTGTCGCAGGACGGCATCCTCGTCGTCGTCGTCACGCTGAGCAAGCAGGACGGCACGATTCTGTCCGGGCCGGACATCATTTCCCGCGGTTTCGTCTATGTGCGGGAATCCGAAGGCCTGCTGGAGGAAGCGAACCGGCTCGTGACGCAGACGCTCAACAAGCTGATGAGCGACAATGTGAACGAATGGGCTTCGCTCAAGACGAACGTGAAGGATGTGCTCGGCAGATTCCTGTACGAGCAGACCCGCCGCCGTCCGATGATTCTTCCGATTATTATGGAAGTGTGACGGCCGGCATTGCCGACAACGATCATCTCCCCGCCATCTGTGCAGATGGCGGGGTTTTTGCTGCGCATAAAACCGCATGCCGGCCTCATACTAGGTGGAGCGCCAAAATTGAAGGAGGGTGGGACTGATGTCAGCTGTCGACATGGCGGGACCGGTCAATCTGCCGAATCCGCCGGAGGGGCCGGTTCCGGGTGACGGCGAGCAGGGGCGCGCGTCCGGATCCGTCCAGGCGGTGCAGCAGCTCGGACAGACGACGGTGCCGCAGACGGATTCGAACATTTTCTGCATGACGATCATCGGACAGATCGAAGGCCATATCGTGCTGCCGCCGCAGAACAAGACGACGAAGTACGAGCACCTCATTCCGCAGCTTGCCGCCGCGGAGCAAAATCCGAAGATCGAGGGCATCCTCGTCGTGCTCAACACGGTCGGCGGCGACGTCGAGGCCGGGCTTGCCATCGCCGAGATGATCGCTTCGCTGACGAAGCCGAAAGTGACGCTCGTGCTGGGAGGCGGCCATTCGATCGGCGTGCCGATCGCCGTAGCCGGCGACCGTTCGTTCATCGCCGAGACCGCCACGATGACGATTCATCCGATCAGGCTCAACGGTCTGGTGATCGGCGTGCCGCAGACTTTCGAATATCTGGACAAAATGCAGGAGCGGGTCGTCCGTTTTGTCACGTCGCATTCCCGGATCAGCGAAGCGCGGTTCAAGGAACTGATGTTCAAGACCGGCGAACTGACGCGCGACATCGGCACGACCGTCATCGGCCCGGACGCCGTGCGGGACGGGCTGATCGACGCGGTGGGCGGCATCGGCGACGCGCTGGCCGAGCTGAACCGGCTGATCGCGCAGCGGAAGCAGCCGGCCGGAACGGGCGGTGCACTGCAATGACATTTCATACGATTCTGCCGCTCGAAATCGTGCTTGACGGCATCGACGATCCGAAGCGCATGCGGCGAACCGTGGAAATCCGGACGGGCGGAATGCTGCTGGAAGTCGAACCCGTCGGGGACGGCTGCGGCCGCATTGTCCGGTTGCTGGATTGCCCGCTTGACAGCTATCTCAACCCCGAGCTGAACCCCGGCAATCTGATCCGCATGCCGCTCTAGCCGGTTCGCACCGAGCGGCCGGCCTTGCGGAACAATTATCCGGCGCTTCGCCAATATGGTATAATCGCACTGAGGTGACCGATGTTGGCGAAGCGCAAACGGAAGAAAAACGCTATCGGCTCAGCTTTGAAATATGAAGTGTACGGCATTCTCCTGATCACGCTGTCCGTCATCGCCATGTCCGGGCAGGGGTGGCCGGTCGACCAGGCGCTGGCCAATCTGTTCGGGCTGTTCTTCGGCGATTTTTATTTCGTTGTGCCGCTCGCCGGCATCTATGTGGGACTCATGACGATGATCAAGCGCAAATGGCCGTCGCGATGGTCGTCCCGCATGACCGGAATCGCTTTCATTCTGCTTTTCTGGCTGCTGACCTACACGGCGGGCGACGTGGAAGCGAAGACGAAGCCGCTGGGCGAGCCGGTGTCGGTCAACGCGATCATGATGCATGCCCGCGATATCCGCGAGCTGGCGACGCCCGGCGAGTTCTACGCCATGCCGATTATCGAGAAAAATTTGAGCGGCGGCTATATCGGCGCCCTTGCCTATGCGCTGCTGTTTTTTCTGTTCGGCAATTTCGGCGCGAAATTCGTTACCGTCGTGCTGCTGCTCATCGGCATCATGCTGGCGACAGGAAAATCGTACGTCGAACTTGCGCTCATGCTGCGCAGGCAGATCGGACGGTTCGTTCAGCTCATCCGGCTCAAACTGGCCGATTCCCGCAGACGCAGGCCGGCCGCCGCGCAGGCGGTTCCGGTTCAGGTCGAGGACGAACTGCCGGCGGACAAGCCCGAAGCCGATGATCCGGGCTCTCCGCTCATTCTGATCGATGATGAGGATCTGATGGACGACGATGATTCGTTCGTGCCGCCCAAGCAGACCGCGCGCCGCCGAACGTTGTTCTTCCCTTGGCGGAGCGATGCCGGGCGTAAGGAGGAAGACGCCTCCCCGGCTGAACCGGAACACGGGAATCCGGAGGCTGCGGACGCGGCGGTCGCGATGCCCGGCGAGTTGAACCCGCTCGAGCCGGTCCAAGGCATTCAGCCGGAGCCGGAAGCGTCGGAGGAAGCGGGAACGGCCGGCCGGGAACCATGGCAGCCTGAACCGCTGCGGCAGGAGGACCCGGTCGATCCGGTTGAACCGGAAGCGGATGCCGGAGATGGGACGGATGCGGCCGAGGAAGCTCCGGGGGCGGCTGCGCCCGCCTCGCCGGTCGTCCGGATCGGCGTGAAGCGGGAGAACAGCGAAGAGATCGGCGATACCGAAGATGCGGACGCCCTGCCGCCGAAACCGTCGCGGCCTTATCTGCTGCCGCCGCTGTCGCTGCTGTCGCGGCCGCAGCCCGGCAAGCACAGCGCCTCCGATCACGGCGAAGCGAGGCGCAAGCTGGAGGCGACGCTGGAAAGCTTCGGCGTGAAGGCGACGGTGCTGGACGTCGTGCGCGGACCGGCCGTCACCCGCTACGAGGTGCAGCCGGCCGCCGGCGTGAAGGTGAGCCGGATCGTCAGCCTGACGGACGACATCGCGCTGGCGCTCGCGGCGAAGGACATCCGCATGGAGGCGCCGATCCCCGGCAAGTCGGCGATCGGCATTGAGGTGCCGAACACCGAAGTGGCGACGGTGACGCTTCGCGAAGTGATGGAATCGCCCGTATTCCAGAACGCGGCGTCGAAGCTGTCCGTCGCTCTCGGCCGGGACATCTCCGGCCAGCCGATCGTCGCCGATCTGGCGCGCATGCCGCATCTGCTCGTCGCCGGCGCGACCGGCTCCGGCAAGTCGGTGTGCATCAACGGCATCATTACGAGCATTCTGTACAAAGCGGCGCCGGACGAAGTGAAATTTCTGATGGTCGACCCGAAAATGGTCGAGCTGAACGTTTACAACGGCATCCCGCACCTGCTCGCGCCGGTCGTCACCGACCCGCGGCGCGCTTCCCTCGCGCTGAAGAAGATCGTCGTCGAGATGGAGAAGCGGTACGAAGCGTTCTCGAAGACGGGTACCCGCAACATCGAAGGGTACAACGCGCAGATGAAGGACAATCCGGAAGCGCGCCTGCCGTACATCGTCGTCATCGTCGACGAGCTCGCCGACCTGATGATGGTCGCCGCAAGCGACGTCGAAGACGCGATTACGCGGCTCGCGCAGATGGCGCGCGCTGCGGGCATCCATCTCATCATCGCGACGCAGCGTCCGTCCGTTGACGTCATCACCGGCGTCATCAAGGCGAACATTCCTTCCCGGATCGCCTTCGGGGTCTCGTCGCAGGTCGACTCGCGCACGATTCTCGACATGGCCGGGGCGGAGAAGCTGCTCGGCCGCGGCGACATGCTCTTCCTGCCGGTCGGCATGTCGAAACCGATCCGCGTGCAGGGCGCGTTCCTATCCGATCAGGAAGTCGAGGCCGTCGTGCAGTTCGCCCGCGATCAGGCGCAGGCCGAGTACAAGGAAGACCTCGTGCCCGAGGTCGACGACGAGCCGCAGGAGGCGGATGACGACCTGGACGAGCTGTTCGATCAGGCGGTGCAGGTCGTGATCGAGGCGAAGCAGGCTTCCGTCTCGCTGCTGCAGCGGCGGATGCGCATCGGATACGCGCGGGCGGCCCGGCTCATCGACCAGATGGAGGCGCGCGGCATCGTCGGCCCGTATGAGGGCAGCAAGCCGCGCGAGGTGCTCATTTCCGAAGGGCAGTATCCGCCCGGACAGATCTCCTCCTGAACTTCATAGCCGATATGCGCACATTCCGGCGCCGGGCTGTTCAGCCCGGCGCCGGCCGATTTGTCCGGACCGACAATTCCTGCATAGGGTTCCAGCGGCTTAACCATACTAGAGGCGAATCCACCATGCGACAGAAAGGCGGAGTCGGACAGGATGAAAATACGACTGCTGGCAGCGACCATCGTCATCGTATGCCTCGTATTCGGAGTCTACACCCTCAGGCAGTTCGGCGACGGGATATCCGATGACGTGTTCAGCGACGCGGTGCTGACCGTCGGCTTCACCGGCAAGGATGTCGTGGAACTGCAAGGTCGGCTCCGCTATCTCGGCTATTATGACGGCGAGATCACCGGCACGTTCGACCAGAAAACGAAGAACGCGGTAACCTGGTTTCAATGGAAGTTCGGCCTCAAAGTGGACGGAATCGTCGGTCCGAAGACAAAACTGAAGCTGTGGGAAGCGACCAAGAACTGGAGGCCGACGGAAGCGGACAAGCCGAAGACCGGCGGAGGCGGAGGCGCCGCAACCGGCGGCGGGGGAAGCGCGAATCTGGCGAAGACGCACAACTTGTCCGAAAACGACATTCGCCTGATGGCCAACGCCGTGTACGGAGAAGCGCGCGGCGAACCGTACGAAGGGCAGGTGGCGGTGGCGGCGGTCATTCTGAACCGCGTCAAGTCTCCGAATTTCCCGGACACCGTGTCGGGCGTCATTTTCCAGCCCGGCGCTTTCACCGCCGTTGCCGACGGCCAGATCTGGCTGACGCCGAACGAGACGGCCCGCAAGGCGGTGATCGACGCCGCCAATGGATGGGATCCGACGGGCGGCTGCCTGTACTATTTCAACCCGGAGACCGCGACATCGAAATGGATCTGGACGCGGCCGCAGGTGAAACGAATCGGGAAGCATATTTTCTGCATGTAGCGTGCGGGAAGCAGCCTTGTGTCAGGTTGCTTCTTCCTTTTGCGATCGGGTAGAATGAAGGGGAACAACGGGGTTTCCATCCGATGGAAGGAGCTGAACCGGTTGACCGGACCATGGTTTGAACAGGGACAGTCGGGACGGATCCGGCTGCATGTCATGCCCACGAAACGGTTCAAGACGTACCAGTTCACGCTGTATGCGGGCGTTCCGCTGAGCGACGCGGACGTGACGCGGACGGCGCTGCTGCCGTTCGTGCTGCGGCGCGGGACGGCCGCCACGCCCGAGACGCGGGCGTTTCGCGAGCGGCTGGACGATTTGTACGGCGCCGGATTCGGCTTCGACGTCATGAAGCGCGGCGATTCGCATGTCGTCGTCTTCCAGCTGGAAGTGCTCCAGGATCGCTTCGCCCGCGGCGCGGGGGAGTCGCTGCTCACGGACGGCATGCGGCTGCTTGGCGAGGTCGTGACGCAGCCGGCGCTTGAGAACGGCGCATTCCTGCCGCATTACGTCGACACGGAGAAGACGACGGTCCGGAAGCGTCTTGAGGCCATCGTCAACGACAAGATTCGCTATGCGGCGGAACGCTGCATTGAAGAAATGTGCGCCGGCGAGGCCTACCGGCTCAACGCCTTGGGGAAAATCGAAGATTTGCCGCAGCTGACGCCGGAGACGCTGCATGACTATTACACCGGGTGGCTGAAGCGGGCATCCTTCGACCTGTACGTGACCGGCGATACGACGCTTGACGAAGCGTCCGCCATCGCCGCGGAATCGTTCCGGCTGCCGGACGGCGCGCCTGGATCGTATCCCAAATCCGCGGCATGCGGATCGGCGGGCGAGGTCAAGACTGTCGTCGAGCGGATGGACGTCACCCAGGGCAAGCTGAACATGGGACTCAGAATAGGCGTCCGCTATGCGGATGACGACTATCCGGCGGCGCTCATGTATAACGGCATTCTCGGCGCCTTCCCGCATTCGAAACTGTTCATCAACGTGCGCGAGCGCGCCAGCCTCGCCTATTACGCCGCTTCCCGCTATGACGGGCACAAGGGCATCCTGACGATCCAATCCGGCATCGAAATCGCCAATTTCGAGCGGGCGTCCGCCATCATACGCGAGCAGCTGGACGCGATGGCACGGGGTGACATCAGCGAGCTTGAACTGTCGCAGACACGAGCCATGATCACGGGCCAGCTGCGGGAGCTGCGGGACTCCGCTCCGGAAATGATCGCCTTCCACTTCAACGGCGTCCTGTCGGGCCGCAGCCGCGATGCGGACGAACTGGTCCGGCAGATCGAAGCAGTTACCCGGGACGATATCGTCCGCGTTGCCGAACGGGTGAAGTTGGATACGATCTATTTCCTGCGGGACGGGAAGGAGGAGTGACGGTGGAGGAAAGGCATTATCCGGACGTGGACGAGACGGTCGTGCGGGAGAAGCTGCCGAACGGCCTCGAAGTCCACGTGCTGCCGAAGGCCGGCTGCAGCAAGACCTACGCCGTGTTCGCAACCCGTTACGGCTCGGTCGACAACCGTTTCGCGGTGAACGGTGAAGAGATCCGGGTGCCGGACGGCATTGCGCATATTCTGGAGCATAAAATGTTCGAGGAGCCGGATGGAGACATCTTCGCGAAATTCGCGAAACAAGGCGCTTCGGCCAACGCATTCACCAGTTTCGACCGCACTGTCTATCTGTTTACCGCCGCGGGGCAGATTCCGGAAAATTTGGAGACGCTGCTCGATTTCGTCCAGCGTCCTTACTTCACCGACGAGAACGTCGAGAAAGAGAAGGGCATCATTGAGCAGGAAATCAACATGTACCGGGACAACCCGGACTGGCAGGTCTACTTCGGCTTGATCGGCGCCCTCTATCAGCGTCATCCCGTCCGCATCGACATTGCCGGCACGGCGGAATCGATCCGGCGCATCGACAAGGAGACGCTGTACCGCTGTTACGAAACGTTCTATCATCCATCCAACATGACGCTCGTCGTGGCGGGCGGAGCCGATCCCGGGGAAGTGATCCGGCTCGTCAGGGAGAACCAGGCGAAGAAGACGTTCGCGCCCGCGCCGGAAATCAGCCGGCTGTTCGACGCGGAGCCGCCGGAAGTCGGTTCGCCGCGCGTCGAACGGGAGCTTTCAGTATCGCTGCCGAAATGCATGATCGGATTCAAGGAAACAGATCTTGTCCGTGACGCGGACGGCCTGATGCGCCGGGAAGCGGTGACGAAGCTGATGTTCGAAGCGCTCATCGGCTCGAGTTCCGGGCTTTACCAGTCGCTTTATGACGAACAGCTCATTTCGGATTCGTTCGGCAGCGAGTACAACTGCACGCCGGAATATGCGTTTTCGTTCATCGGCGGGGAGACCCGCGATCCCGACGCGCTGCTTGCGCGGATTCGCGAGGCGATCGAGCGCGCGAAGGCGTCGGGACTCGATCCGACGCGGTTCGAGCGGGCGAAGCGGAAGCGGATCGGCGCGCTGCTGCGGATGCTCGATCGTCCGGATTCTGCCGCGAACGAATATCTGCGCTGGAATCTCCGCGGCGGCGATCTGTTCCGGCTGCCGGAACTGTACCGGGACATCGGGATCGATGAAGCCGAGGAACGGCTGCGCGCGCATTTCGACTGGAACCGTATGGCGGTTTCGATTGTCCGGAGCCGCCGGGCATGAAACCGCTGAAGGACATGACGGCACTGGTGACCGGCGCGAGCCGGGGCATCGGAGCCGCTGCCGCGGTGCTGCTGGCGGAAGAAGGCATGAACATCGTCGTTCATTATTATGCCGCGCGGGATCAGGCCGAAGCGACGGCGCGCGAGTGCGAGCGCCGCGGCGCGAACGTGATGGTGGCGGCGGCGGATCTCCGTAACTTCGCGGAGCTGGATCGGCTCAAGGACACGCTGGATGCAGCGGGCCTTTCGCCCGACATTCTCGTCAACAATGCCGGCGTCTCCCATTACGGCCTGTTCACCGACGTCACGGAACAGGATTGGGAGGATGTCGTCGGCGTCAATCTCAAGGGCATGTTCCGGCTTACGCAGCTGCTTGCGCCGGCAATGGTGAGGCGGCGTTACGGCCGGATCATCAATGTTTCCTCCGTCTGGGGGATTGCCGGCGCCTCGTGCGAAGTGCTCTATTCGCTGACGAAAGGCGGCGTGAACGCCTTCACGAAGGCGCTGGCGAAGGAGCTGGCGCCGTCCGGCGTCACGGTGAATGCCGTCGCGCCGGGCGCCGTCGAGACGGACATGATACGGGATTTCAGCGAAGAAGAACTTGCCGCCCTCCGCGCGGACATTCCGGCCGGCCGCCTCGCCAGGCCGGAAGAAATCGCTTCGCTGATCCGTTTCCTGGCATCGCCGGAGTCGGGCTACATTACCGGACAGATCATCAGCCCGAACGGCGGCTGGCTGACTTGAGCCGAAGCGGTTGAAACTTTTCCCGCTCTTATATCGTCGAATAATTGTAGCGGGCCTCGCCCAAACTACTACCGTTGACCATGCTTGTCGCACAACGCTGATGAAGGAGGCAGAAAGCATGTCGACGGTATTGACCAAATTTGATCATTGGAAACAGTTTCTCGGCGAGCGCGTCAAGTCGGCCAAACAAATGGGGCTGAGCGAAGAGACGATCAGCAAACTCGCCTTCGAAATCGGCGAGTTCCTCGACGAGAAAGTCGACCCGAAGAACGACGAAGAGCGCGTGCTCAAGGAACTGTGGGACGTTGGCGACACCGAAGAACGAAAAGCAATCGCGCGCATGATGGTGAAGCTTGCGGAGAAGAACGCATAATTTTTCGGTCGTGGGAAGCCTCCAGACAGCTCGGAGGCTTTTCCTGCGATCTTCTTCATTCGTGCAGGAATTTGACGGGAATTGTAGAAAAAGAATAGAAAATCTTGTGATCGACCTCACATCAGGCCGGAGGTTTCCCGTCTTGGAATTGAAGCAATGGTACATGGAATACAAGATTCACAAGAACCGCCCCGGTCTGCTCGGCGATATCGCTTCGTTGCTCGGCATGCTGGAAGTGAACATTCTGACGATCAACGGCGTCGAAGACCGGACGCGCGGCATGCTGCTGCAGACGGACGATGACGAGAAGATCATGCTGCTCGGCAATCTGCTCAAGAAGGTCGACAGCATCACCGTCAATGCACTGCGCCCTCCGAAGCTGGTCGACATATTGGCGATCCGCCACGGCCGATATATTGACAGGGATTCCGACGATCGGAAGACGTTTCGGTTCATCCGCGATGAGCTGGGGCTGCTCGTCGATTTTCTCGGTGAATTGTTCAAACGGGAAGGCCATCAGGTGATCGGACTGAGGGGCATGCCGCGCGTCGGCAAGACCGAGTCAATCATTGCCGGAAGCGTCTGCGCCAACAAGCGGTGGACCTTCGTTTCTTCCACGATGCTGCGGCAGACCGTGCGCAGCCAACTCTCCGAGGAAGAACGGTGCGCGAGCAACATCTTCATCATCGACGGCATCGTCAGCACGATGCGTTCGAACGAGCGGCACGCCGCCCTGCTGGAAGAGATCATGGCCATGCCCTGCACGAAGGTTATCGAGCATCCCGATATTTTCGTGAGAGAAACAGGCTTCGATCCGAGCCTGTTCGATTGCATAATTGAACTCCGCAATTCGCCGGATGAGGAGATTACATACGAATCGTTCAGCCCGGATTTCCTGGACGACCTTTAAACAAGTCCCCTGGAGGTGTGCAAGTTGTCTGAACTGGGCAAACTGCTCCGCAAAGCCCGCGAGGAGCGAGGCTACTCGCTGGATGACGTGCAGGACATCACCAAGATTCGGAAACGTTATCTCGAAGCGATCGAAGAAGGCGACTACAAGGTTTTGCCCGGCACATTCTACGCCCGCGCTTTCGTCAAGAACTATGCGGAGACGGTCGGCCTTGATGCAGAAGAAGTGTTTCGCCTCTATCAGCGGGAGCTTCCGGAGCCGGCGGCGGAGGCGGCGGTTGAGCAGCTGATCGTCAAGCCTCGGCGCGCTTCGGTCCGTTCGTCGGACCGGTGGAGCAAATGGGGATTTCGCGTGCTCATGTGGTCGTTCCTGCTGCTCATCGCGGCAGTCATTTACACCTACGTGGTGAACCAGCAGGACGGAAGCGACAAGAAAACGGTGGACAATGAAACGCCGATTACCGACAACATCGACTCGGGAACAGGCGAGGCGGAAAATCCGTCAGACTCGACGGGGGGACAGGAGGACGTCACGGGAGCAAACGGTGAGACGGGATCGGACACACCGGTCATTCCGGATGAGCCGGAAGTCCAGCAGACGACGCTCACCTTCCTTGAGAAATCCGGAAGTGTCGAACGGTATGCGGTAACGCCCGGCGACACCCATCGCTACGAGGTGGAAGTGGCGGACGGCAAACGAAGCTGGGTTGAAATCCGGACAGGCAGCCGGACCGGCGAGAAGATTCACTATAAGGAAGAGAAAGGTCCCGTCGTCATTTCGTACGAGCTCTCGGGACCGGTGTTCCTGAACATCGGCTCGACGCGAAGCGTCGAAATCCGGATCGACGGCGTCGTGCTGCCGGACGGCGACGACAACGTCCGGCGGTTTCTCATCGAACCGGAGACGGAAGGCGCGGCCGGCATTCCGGGGGCGTGAGCCGCGCAACGTGCATAATTTATGCGGTGTCCGGGCACACTGACGACATCAGACGTCAATCCATACGAAATGAGGCAGATCTCATGTCCACAAGCTGGATCGTCACCGGACTCGGCGTTGTCGTCAGCTTGCTCGGCTGGTATCTCATTCCGAACGCATGGGGATACGGCATCCTCGGATTCGGACTTGCCCATATCGTGCTCGGCATTCTCGACATGTTCAGAAGCCCGGCGCGCGAACGTTAGGCCCGCCGGCACAGCAGCGAAAATTGGCCGCCCGGCTGCAAACCGCAGCCGGGCGGCTTCCGTCTTGTCTTGCAACGTGGTATGCTGTTAAGCAGATACCGGAACAAGATGGAAGGAGTGCGGCCGATGGCTTCGGAGGCATCGTTCGATATCGTCTCGAAGGTGGACATGCAGGAGCTCACCAACGCCGTCCGGCAGGCGGAGAAGGAAATCGAGACCCGCTTTGACTTCAAGGGCTCGAAGAGCAGCATCACGATCGAGAAAGACGAGCTCGTCGTCGTATCGGATGACGAATACAAGCTGAAGAGCGTCATCGATATTTTGCAGGGCAAGATGGTAAAGCGCGGCGTGCCGATCCGCAATCTGGAATACGGCAAGATCGAGCCGGCCGCCCTCGGCACCGTCCGGCAGCGAATCAGGCTGAAACAGGGAATAGACCAGGATGCGGCGAAGAAGATCAATACGATGATCCGCGATTCGAAGCTGAAGGTGAAAAGCCAGATCCAGGGCGATCAGATCCGCGTCTCGGGCAAGAGCCGCGACGATCTGCAAGCGGTCATCCGCATGCTGAAAGCCGCTGATGTCGGCGTAGAACTCCAGTTCACCAACTATCGCTCCTGATGCCAGGTCAAGCCCGTCCGGCCGCGCCAGCAAGCGGCGGTGACGGGTTTTGCCGCTTTTGACAGCCGTTTTATCGGTATATTATACTGAATTGGACAGCCTACGGGTACGGTATGGAGGATGCTGCATGAGAGAGAAAGTGAGCGTTGTCACGCTCGGCTGCGACAAAAACCTCGTCGATTCGGAGATTATGTCCGGCCTGGTGCATGAGCGCGGTTATGAACTGGTCGACCGTCCGGAAGACGCGACGGTCGTTATCGTGAATACATGCGGTTTCATCGACGCGGCGAAGGAAGAATCGGTGAATACGATTCTGGAACTGGCCGAACTGAAGGAGACGGGAAGGCTGAAGGCGCTCATCGTTTCGGGCTGCCTGACGCAGCGGTACAAGGAAGAATTGATGAAAGAGATGCCCGAGATCGACGGCATCGTCGGGACGGGCGATTTCCATCATATCGCCGATATCGTGGCCGATGCGCTCGGCGGGAAGAAGCCGGTGCGGGTGGGGCACCCGGCCTTCGACTACGACCAGGCGCTGCCGCGCCGGGTCATGACGCCGCGCTATACCGCATATGTGAAAATTGCGGAGGGCTGCGACAACGCCTGCACGTTCTGCAGCATTCCGCTGATGCGCGGCAAGTTCCGCAGCCGCTCGATCGAGTCGATCGTCCGTGAAGTCGAGTCGCTCGCGGCCCAGGGCGTGAAGGAAATCTGCCTCATCGCCCAGGATTCCACCAATTACGGCACTGATCTGTACGGAACGTTCAAGCTGCCCGAATTGCTGAACCGCGTCAGCGAAGTCGAAGGCATCGCCTGGGTTCGGCTCCATTACGCCTATCCCGGGTTTTTCACGGATGAGCTGATCGAGACGTTCGCTTCCAATCCGAAAATCTGCAACTACTTCGACATTCCGCTGCAGCACAGCGAGGATCTCATTCTGAAGCGGATGCGCAGGCCCGGACGGCAGCGCGACGCCCGCGAGCTGATCGCGAAGATCCGCGCGCGAATGCCGGACGCCGCGATTCGCACGTCGCTCATCGTGGGCTTCCCGGGCGAGACGGAGGAAGATTTCGAGCGGCTGTGCGATTTCGTCCGCGAGATGAAGTTCGACCGGCTCGGCGTGTTCACTTACTCGAAGGAAGAGGATACGCCGGCGGCAAGACTGCCGGATCATGTTCCGGATGACGTGAAGGAATACCGGGCGGCGGCGCTGATGGAAGTGCAGCGCGAAGTGTCGAAGGAGACCGCCGCCAAGCGGATCGGGCAAGTGATCGACGTGCTGGTCGAAAGATACGACGGGCGGAGCGACGTCTACGTCGGCCGCTCCCCTTACGACGCGCCGGAGGTGGACGGCGAAGTGTTTATCACCGGATGCCGTCCGGAGATCGGTTCGATTCAGCGCGTGCGCATCACGCATGCTTTCGAGTTTGACCTGTCGGGGGAGGGAGTGGTGTGAATCTCGCCAACCGCATTACGCTGGCCCGCATCTTCCTGGTCCCGATCATCATGTTCTTCCTGCTCGCCCGAATCGATTTCGAGCCGATCGCGTTCGAGAACTTTTCGATCACCTACAATCAGATCGTCGCCGCACTCATCTTCATCATTGCCGCCAGCACGGACGGGCTGGACGGGTATATCGCGCGGAAGAACAAGCTGGTGACGAATCTGGGAAAGCTGCTTGACCCGCTGGCGGACAAACTGCTGGTCGCGGCCGTGCTCATCTCACTGGTCGAGATGGACAAGCTCGACGCCTGGATCGCCATCGTCATCATCAGCCGCGAATTCGCCGTCACAGGCTTGCGCCAGGTCGCCCTGCTCGAAGGGAAGGTGCTCGCCGCCAGCCGCTGGGGGAAATGGAAGACCGGCGTGCAGATTACGATGATCATCGCCCTCTTGCTCAACAACTTTCCGTTCGCGCTGGTCAGCATTCCGTTCGACATCGTGATGACATGGGTGGCGGCCGTCATCACCGTCTATTCGGGCATCGACTACTTCGTCAAGAACAAAAATCTCATTCCGGTGCAATAAGTGCAGCAATGAAGGGCAGAGACTCGCGCGGGGGCTCTGCCCTTCCGCATGTTCGCAAGTTTACACCTTCGCCAGCACATCCCGCTTGAACTGCTCCAGCGCCTCGTCGGTATCGATGGAGTATCGGCACTCGAGGCCGACAAATCCGTCAGGCCGGCGATGTAAGCTTTCGCGGCACGTCTCGTCCACCAGGCTGATGAACCTTGTGCACGTCGCGACGATCCGGGCGATGCACTCCTGCTCCCTGGCGATGCGGTCCAGATCGTCGAGGTCCCACCAGGCGGAGCCCGTGAAATCCGTGTTCCCTGATCTTCTCCAGATGCCAGATGACGTCCTTGCCGGGGTAGGCGCCGATGCACAATGAAATCTTCATTCGCTTCACGTATCGAAAATTATCACCATATAAGTATGTAACGCCTATATCAGGCAAAAAATAGTGCATTTTTGCACTACATGCTTCAAGGGGATATCAACCGCTCCATGAGGCCTTTGTGGCGGGTATGTTCGTAGCGTGTGTGAGCCGCTTCATGTCCGGCAGTTGCTTTTCAAGCCCGAGACCATATAAGCTTAAGGATGAGCTGATATTCCTGTGCAAAATCGCTTGCGCCCGCCCGGCAGGGGACGGCGCTTGATTGGAAAGGAGACTTGACCGGTGAAAGCCGAAATCATCGCCGTAGGGACGGAGCTGCTGCTCGGACAGATTGTCAATACGAATGCGCAATATCTCTCGCAGGGACTCGCCGCCCTCGGCATCGACGTTTACTTCCAGACGGTCGTCGGAGACAACGCGGGCCGAATCCGGCAGGCGATCGAGACGGCGCGGGGCCGGGCGGATCTGCTCCTGTTCACGGGCGGACTCGGACCGACGCAGGACGATCTGACGAAAGACGTGCTTGCCGACTATCTGGGCCGGAAGCTGATCGTGCACGAGCCGTCCATGAAGAAGATCGAGGAGCGGCTGGCAGGCAGGCTGATGCTCATCGAAAGCAACCGGCGCCAGGCGCTCATGATCGAAGGCAGCGAGCCGCTGCCGAACGAGACGGGGCTCGCGGTCGGCAACGCGCTCACGGCGGACGGCACGCACTACGTGCTGCTTCCCGGTCCGCCCGGCGAGATGAAGCCGATGTTCGACGGACCGGCGACTGCGTGGCTGCTCCGGCAGCTCGGCGAGAGCCGTCCGCTCTATTCGATGACGCTTCGCTTCGCGGGCATCGGCGAGTCGGCGCTTGAAGATTTGCTGATCGATCTGATCAAGCGGCAGACCGACCCGACGATCGCGCCGTACGCGAAGGAGGGCGAGGTGGCGATCCGGCTTTCGACGAAAGCGGCAAGCGAAGCGGAAGCGGCGGCCAGGCTCGGCGAAACGGCGGCAGCCATCGAACGGCTGGCCGGCCGGTATCTGTATGCGAGGGAGGATGTGCCGCTGGAGCAGACGGTTGTCGATTTGCTGCGCGCTTCCGGCAAGACCGCTGCCGCCGCGGAAAGCTGCACGGGCGGGCTGCTCGCCGAGCTGCTCACCAGCGTTCCGGGCAGCAGCGAGGCGTTCGCTGGCGGCTTCGTGGTCTATACGAATGCGATGAAGCGAAATCTGCTCGGCGTGCCGGCCGATCTGCTCGAAGGACCGGACGCGCCGGGCGCGGTCAGCGCGCAGACGGCCGAGGCGATGGCCGTGCGGACGCTCGAGCGCGCCGGAAGCGACTATGCGATCGCGATCACCGGCGTCGCGGGCCCGGCGCCGTCGGAGGGGAAGCCGCCCGGCCTCGTCTATGTTGCCGTCGCCGAGCGGGGCGGCCGCACCGAAGTGCATGAGCTGAAGCTGTCGGGCGGCCGGGCCGGCATCCGTCTGCGGGCCGCCAAGCATGCGCTGTACCGGCTTTGGGAGCGGCTGAACGGAATTGTGAAAAATTCGTGAACAGGATTGCCAAGCCTTCCCTCGGCGGATATAATAGGTGTCAGTTGACGGAAGAACCGCAGCGAAGATTGCTTTGCTGCGGTTCTTTTTCTGTTTCGGGTCGGGCGCGTCACCGAAGAAAAAATGCGAATGTATGTTCGAAAAACTACTTGGCAATCGCCCGGAAATGCTTTAATATGGGATCATAACGGCAAAGGAAGTGGTATTGTGTCGGATCGCCGTGCGGCGTTGGAAATGGCTTTGCGCCAGATTGAGAAACAATTCGGCAAAGGTTCCATCATGAAGCTGGGCGAGCAGGCAGGTCTTACGGTCGAGACCGTGCCCAGCGGCTCGCTGGCGCTGGATATTGCCCTTGGTGTCGGCGGCATGCCGAGGGGACGGATCATTGAAATCTACGGGCCCGAATCGTCCGGAAAAACGACGGTCGCGCTGCATGCGATCGCCGAAGTGCAGAAGATCGGCGGCCAAGCCGCGTTCATCGACGCGGAGCATGCGCTTGACCCGCTCTATGCGAGCAAGCTCGGCGTGAACATCGACGAGCTGCTGCTTTCGCAGCCCGATACGGGCGAACAGGCGCTCGAGATCGCGGAAGCGCTCGTGCGCAGCGGCGCCATCGACATCATCGTCATCGACTCGGTTGCGGCGCTCGTGCCGAAAGCCGAGATCGAGGGCGAGATGGGCGATTCGCATGTCGGCCTCCAGGCCCGGCTCATGTCTCAGGCGCTGCGCAAGCTGTCCGGCGCGATCAGCAAATCGAAGACGATCGCGATCTTCATCAACCAGCTCCGCGAGAAAGTCGGCGTCATGTTCGGCAATCCGGAGACGACGCCGGGCGGACGCGCGCTGAAGTTCTACGCGAGCGTGCGGCTGGAAGTGCGCCGCGTCGAGACGATCAAGATGGGCAGCGAGCTCGTCGGCAACCGGACGCGCATCAAGGTCGTGAAGAACAAGGTGGCGCCGCCGTTCAAACAGGCGGAAATCGACATCATGTACGGCGAAGGCATCTCGAAGGAAGGCAGCCTGATCGACATCGGCACGGAGCTGGATATCATCCAGAAGAGCGGGGCATGGTTCTCGTTCGAAGGCGAACGGCTCGGCCAGGGCAGGGAGAACGCGAAGCAATATCTGAAGGACCGTCCCGACATCGCGGCCAAGATCGAGAAGCAAATCCGCGACGCCAGCAATCTGATCGGCGCGTCGGCAACGTCGGCCTTCGCTGCTTCGCCGGATGAGGACGACGAATTCGAAGACGATTTCGAAGCGTAAGGATACGCGGGCACCTTCTGCCAAGGTGCCCGCGTCGCTTTAAAAGAAATAAACGGGCGCGCCTTCCATTGTGGACGCGCAAGCCGTTTTTGCTTGAGGAGGAGCGTTCATGCCGCACAAGATCCGCGCGGTCGAACGGGACGGGAAAGGCCGCTACGTCATTTACGGAGATGGGGAAGACGAGCCGCTGCTCGTCGTGCACGAGGATGTGCTGATACGCCATCGTCTGTTCAAGGGAACGGAGCTGGATGAGGAACAGCTGGCCGAAATCGGGCGCGAGGCGCACGAACAGGAAGCCTACGGGGCGGCGCTGGCGAGTCTCGGCCGGCGCAGCCGCACCCGGAAGGAACTGGCGCTGTACCTGTCGCGCCGGGGGTTCCCCGAGCAGGTCTCGAAGGCGGCGCTGGATCGGCTCGCGCGGGAAGGCTACCTTGACGACAGCCGGTATGCGCGGGAGTTCGCGCGCGTGCGGGCGGAAGGCTATTATAAAGGAAGAAATTTGATCCGGAGTGAATTATTGAGGAAAGGCATCAGCCGGGGTGAGGCGGATGCGGCGATCCGGAACCTCCATCCGGAGACGGAGCGGCGCGCGGCCGTCGAGGCGGCGCTCAAGAAATGGCCTTCGCTCCGGGGCGAATTCCGGGACCGCACGCGCAAGCTTGCGCAGTTTCTGTACCGCCGCGGATATACCGGAAGCGTCGTGCGGGAAGCCGTCCGCGCCGCGGCCGGAGACGGGGCGGCGGATGCGGAGGATGACGGCTTTTACGGGGACTGACGGCGCCCGGGCGATTGCTTGACAATTGATTTTCACAAAAGATAAAATGATTCTGTATTCCTTCTTTTTGAATCGATTTTCCTTCCAGAAATTGATTCGAACCGATCTTTTTCGACATGAACCGAAAGAAACGGTGGAACACCGGCTGAGAACCGAATACGATCCATGGCTTCGGCTTTGGTGAGAACGAGGAGGTGAGAGGATGCCTATCGAAATCTGGATCTGGCTCCCGATCGTTCTCGTTGTTGGCGCAGTATTTTTTGGCATTGGCTACTGGGTACGGAAATCGATCGCCGAAGCGAAAATCTCGAGCGCGGAGAAGGCTGCCGAGCAGATTCTGGAGAACGCACGCAAGGAAGCCGACGCGCTGAAGAAGGAGACGATTCTCGAGGCGAAAGACGAAGTACACAAACTCCGAGCCGAAGCGGAACGGGAAACACGCGAACGCCGGAATGAATTGCAGCGCCTGGAACGGCGTCTGCAGCAGAAGGAAGAGTCGCTGGACCGCAAGCTGGAAGCGCTGGAGCGCAAGGAAGAGCAAGTGGCCAACAAAGAGAAGCGAATCGAGGAAACGCAAGAACAGATTGACGCGATATATCGTCAGCAAGTTCAGGAGTTGGAGCGCATCTCCAACTTGACTTCGGAAGAGGCCAGACAGATCATTCTGTCGAATGTCGAGCAGGAAATCCGTCACGAGACGGCACAGATGATCAAAGATATCGAGCAGCAGGCCAAGGAAGAAGCGGACAAGAAGGCGAGAAACATCATCTCCCTGGCGATTCAGCGTTGCGCGGCCGACCATGTGGCCGAGACGACCGTTTCGGTCGTCGCGCTGCCGAACGAGGAGATGAAAGGCCGCATCATTGGCCGGGAAGGCCGCAACATCCGCGCGCTGGAGACGCTTACCGGCATCGATCTGATTATCGACGACACGCCGGAAGCGGTTATCCTGTCCGGGTTTGACCCGATCCGCCGCGAAATCGCGCGCACCGCGCTGGAGAAACTGGTGGCGGACGGACGCATTCACCCGGCGCGGATCGAGGAAATGGTCGAGAAATCCCGCAAGGAAATCGACGAGCGGATCCGCGAATACGGCGAACAGGCGACGTTCGAGGTCGGCGTTCACGGACTGCATCCGGATCTGATCAAGATTCTCGGACGTCTGCGCTATCGTACAAGCTATGGCCAGAACGTGCTCAAGCACTCGATCGAAGTGGCCTATCTGGCGGGTCTGATGGCCGCCGAGCTCGGCGAAGACGTCATGCTGGCCCGGCGGGCGGGACTGTTGCACGACATCGGCAAAGCGCTGGACCACGAAGTGGAAGGTTCTCATGTCGAGATCGGCGTCGAGCTGACGAAGAAGTACAAGGAACACCCTGTCGTCATCAACAGCGTCGCGTCGCACCACGGCGATACGGAAGCGACGTCCGTCATCGCGATGCTGGTCGGAGCGGCGGACGCGCTGTCCGCGGCTCGTCCCGGCGCCCGTCGCGAGACGCTCGAGACGTACATCAAGCGGCTGGAGAAGCTCGAAGCGATTACGGAATCGTTCGAAGGCGTCGAGAAATCGTACGCCATCCAGGCCGGCCGCGAAGTGCGCGTCATGGTGCAACCGGACAAGATCGACGATATCGAGGCGTTCCGGCTGGCGCGCGACATCACGAAGAAGATCGAGAGCGAACTCGATTATCCGGGACATATCAAGGTCACGGTTATCCGCGAGACGCGCGCTGTGGAATACGCGAAATGAACGACCTGAGAGCGGCTGGTACCTGCCAGCCGCTCTCTTATCCATATTGGGAGGGAAATGCATGATCGTACTCTTCATCGGCGACATCGTTGGCAGCACGGGACGCGCCGCATTGAAGCAAGTGTTGCCGTCGCTGAAGAGCAAATATCAGCCGCATCTGATCGTGGCCAACGGGGAGAACGCGGCACACGGCCGCGGCATTACGGCGGCGATCGCGCGGGAGTTCTATGAACTCGGCGTACACGCGATCACGATGGGGAACCATACGTGGGACAACAAAGATATCTTCGAATGGATCGATGACGAGCCGCGCATCGTCCGGCCGGCGAATTTTCCGCCCGGCACGCCCGGAAGAGGATCGACGGTGGTGAAGGCGAACGGCAAGACGCTCGGCATTCTCAATCTGCAAGGACGCACCTTCCTGCCGCCCCTCGACTGCCCGTTCCGGGCGGCGGATGAGCTGATCGGGAAGCTCAAGGCGCAGACGCCCTGCATTCTGGTGGACTTCCATGCGGAAGCGACTTCGGAGAAAATCGCGATGAGCTGGTATCTGGACGGACGGGCGTCGGTTGTCGTCGGCACCCATACCCACGTGCAGACGAACGACGACCGGATTCTGCCCGGCGGGACGGCTTGCCTCACCGATGTCGGCATGGTCGGCTCGCGGGACGGTGTGCTGGGGATGGAGCGGTCATCCGTCGAATACCGCTTTCTGACGCAGCTGCCTTCCCGGTTCACGGTCGACGAAGGCAAATGGCAGTTCCATGCCGTTCTGGCGGAAATTGACGACGCGACCGGCAAAGCGAAATCGATCGCGAAGATTCGTCTGACGGAGGATGAATGGCTGCTGATGCAGTAGCAAAACGGCCGCAAGGCGGCCCTTTTGCCGCCGCAAATTGTCAATCAATTCGGAACAGTGTGCAAAGTGCGTGTACAACAGCAGGAATTTTTCGACCCCTCTCGAATAAGATGAATAGTGGATTCCATCCATCATTCCCGAGGAGGTACTTTCCATGGAGGTATTAAAAGTTTCAGCAAAGTCCAATCCAAATTCTGTCGCAGGCGCGCTGGCGGGCGTATTGCGCGAACGCGGGTGCGCAGAATTGCAGGCAATCGGGGCTGGTGCGTTGAATCAGGCGATCAAGGCCGTGGCGATCGCCCGGGGATTCGTCGCGCCAAGCGGGGTGGATCTGATCTGCATTCCTGCATTCACCGACATCGTCATTGACGGGGAAGACCGCACGGCAATCAAACTGATCGTCGAGCCTCGCTGACTGCAGCAGACAAACACAACGGCATACCTTCATCCGTTGCTTGGCGAACGGAACGATCCGAAGGAACGAGATTGGAAATCCATGCAACCTGTTTACGGCCGTAAACGGGTTTTTTTTGCTGCCGAAAGGCGAGAAACCACCGAATGAAGCGGAGGGTCGGGGATGAGGGAATTTGCGGACCTGCATTGCGATGTGCTCGCCAAGCTGCTGACCGGTGAGGCGGAATCTTTTGACGGACCGGGTTCGGACGGGCTGGATGTCACCTATGGCAAGCTGACCGCTTCCGGCGCCGTCCTGCAGACGTTCGCCGTCTACCTGCCGAAGCGCGTGCCGCAGACGTTCATGTCGGTCGTCCAGGCGGTCGATCGGTTTTACCGTCAAGTCCTGACCTGCCCGCATGTGACGTTCGTCCGCTCGCAGGCCGATCTGGCCGCCTGCGGTCCCGGACGGCCGGGGGCGCTGCTGGCGCTCGAAGGCGCGGAAGGCCTCGAGGGCAGCTTCGCCGCGCTTCGCATGCTCCACCGGCTCGGACTCCGCATGCTCGGCCTGACATGGAACGACGCGAACTGGGCGGCCGACGGCGTCATGGAGCCGCGCGGCGGCGGGCTTACGCGGGCCGGGCGCGAACTGGTTAGAGCTTGCAACGAGCTGGGCATAATAGTGGACGTGTCTCATCTGTCCGAACGGGCATTCCGGGAGACAATCGAGGAGAGTGCGCGGCCGGTCATCGCTTCCCATTCCAATGCGCGATCGGTCTGCGATCATCCCCGGAATCTTCGCGATGATCAGATCAAGGCGATTATCGACGCCGGCGGGCTGATCGGCCTGACATTCGTTCCATGGTTCGTCAGCGACAGGGACGATCCCGGGCCGGAAGATTTGATTCCGCATATCGAACGCGTGCTGGAGCTCGGCGGGGAGCGCGTCCTCGCGCTTGGATCCGATTACGATGGCATTGAACGCCATATCCGGGGGCTCGACGGACCGGACGGCACGGCACGGCTGCTGGACATGCTGGCGCTTCGGTACGGTGAGGAACTGACGGAGAACATTGCGCGCGGAAACGCTTTCCGATTTTTGTCGAGCCAGCTTCCGCCGGCCTGACGCCGCTTTCCGGTTCGATCTCGGAACGATATCGATTCGTTCGAAAAGAGCTATGCGATAAAAGCTTGAAATGGCTTGCAAATGTCAACGGACAGTCATAAAATTTATTTGATCGCAGAGAAAAAAATTTTTGATCTGCGAAAGTGTTGTCGAATCATTGCGAACGATCAATTGAGGAGATGGACATTTTGATCAGTCAATTGTCTTGGAAGATCGGGGGACAACAAGGCGAAGGCGTTGAGAGCACGGACCGGATCTTCTCGACCGCGCTGAACCGTCTCGGGTACTATCTCTACGGTTACCGGCATTTCTCGTCGCGGATCAAGGGCGGACACACGAACAACAAGATCCGGATCAGCACGACGCCGAAGCGGGCGATTTCGGACGATCTCGACATCCTTGTCGCATTCGACCAGGAGACGATCGATCTGAACGCACGGGAACTGCGTCCCGGCGGCGTCATCGTGGCGGACGCCAAGTTCGATCCGAAAGTTCCGGAAGGCATTGACGCGCGGCTGTTCGCCGTGCCGATCACGGCCATCGCCGAGGAACTCGGCACGTCGCTCATGAAGAACATGGTGGCGTCCGGCGCTTCCTGGGCGCTGCTCGGTCTGCCGCTTGACGTGTTCAACAAGGCGGTGGAGGAAGAGTTCGGCCGGAAAGGTCCGGCCATCGTGGAGAAGAACATCGAAGCGGTGCGCCGCGGCGCGGCGTTCATTCTCGAGCAGGCCGGCGGCCCGCTGGAGGAATTCCGGCTGGCGCCTGCGGACGGCAAGAAGAAGCTGTTCATCATCGGCAACGAAGCGATCGGCCTTGGCGCCATCGCGGCCGGCTGCCGTCTCATGTCCGCCTATCCGATCACACCGGCTTCCGAGATTATGGAATATTTGATCAAGAAACTGCCGAAGTTCGGCGGCACGGTCGTGCAGACCGAAGACGAAATCGCCGCCGTTACGATGGCGATCGGCGCGAACTACGCCGGCGTGCGGACGATGACCGCATCGGCGGGTCCCGGCCTGTCGCTCATGATGGAGGCGATCGGCCTCGCGGGGATGACCGAAACGCCGCTCGTCATCGTCGACACGCAGCGCGGCGGCCCGTCGACCGGTCTGCCGACGAAGCAGGAGCAATCGGACCTGAACGCGATGGTATACGGCACGCACGGCGAGATTCCGAAGGTCGTCATCGCGCCGGCGACGATCGAGGACTGCTTCTACGACATGATCGAGGCGTTCAACGTTGCGGAAGAATACCAGGTGCCGGTCATCGTCATGACGGACCTGCAGCTTTCGCTCGGCAAGCAATCCTGCGAGCCGCTCGATTACAACAAGATCGAGATCAAACGGGGCAAGCTGGTATCGAACGTGCCGCCGCTTGAGGAGAACAAGCTGTTCAAGCGCTACGAGTTCACGGAAGACGGCATTTCGCCGCGCGTCCTGCCCGGCGAGAAAGGCGGCCTGCACCATGTGACGGGCGTCGAGCACGACGAGGAAGGCCGCCCGAACGAGAACGCCGTGAACCGCCGCAAGATGATGGACAAACGGCTCGGCAAGCTGAAAGGCTTGAAGATCCGCGACGCCATCCGCGTCGACGCGCCGCATGCGGCGCCGGATCTGCTCATCATCGGCATGGGCTCGACCGGCGGCACGATCGACGAAGCGCGCGAACGTCTCGCGCAGGACGGCATCACGTCCAACCATATCACGGTACGGCAGATCGCGCCGTTCCCGGCCGACGAGCTCGCGCCGTATGTGCAGGCGGCGAAGACGGTCATTGTCATCGAGAACAACGCGACCGCGCAGCTTGCGAACCAGATCAAGCTGCATGTCGGCGGCGCCGACAAGATCCGGAACGTGCTGAAGTACGACGGCACGCCGTTCCTGCCCGCCGAACTGTATCAAGCATGCAAGGAGATGAAATGACCGATGGCGACATTCAAGGATTTCCGCAACAACGTCAAGCCGAACTGGTGTCCCGGCTGCGGCGACTTCTCCGTGCAGGCTGCCATCCAGCGCGCGGCGGCGAACGTCGGCCTTGAGCCCGAGAATCTGGCCGTCATCTCCGGCATCGGCTGCTCGGGCCGGATCTCCGGCTATATCAACGCGTACGGATTCCACGGCATTCACGGCCGCGCCCTTCCGATCGCCCAGGGCGTCAAGCTCGCGAACCGGGAGCTGACGGTCATCGCGTCGGGCGGCGACGGCGACGGATTCGCCATCGGCATGGCGCATACCGTCCATGCGATCCGCCGCAATCTGGATATCACCTACATCGTCATGGACAACCAGATCTACGGCCTGACCAAGGGCCAGACGTCACCGCGCAGCGCGGTCGGCTTCAAGACGAAGTCGACGCCGCAGGGATCGATCGAGTCCCCGCTGTCGCCGCTCGAGATCGCGATGGCTGCGGGCGCGACCTTCGTCGCCCAGTCGTTCTCCAGCGACCTGAAGCAGCTCACGTCGCTGATCGAGCAGGGCATCCAGCACAAGGGGTTCGCGCTGATCAACGTGTTCAGCCCGTGCGTTACGTTCAACAAGGTGAACACCTACGACTGGTTCAAGGAGAACATCGTCAACCTCGACCAGTTCCCGGATTACGATCCGACGAACCGCGTCGCCGCGATGAACAAGATCATGGAGACAAACGGCATGCTGACCGGCCTGATCTACCGCGATACGACGCGCAAGTCGTACGAAGACCTGATTCCGGGATTCCGGGAAGAAGGTCTGTATCGGCAGGATCTGCGCCTGGATCAGTCCCAATTCGAAGAACTGGTGGCAGAATTCTACTGATGAGCCATCCGAGAGCATGCGTCCGCAGGCGGCCGCGTGCTCTTTTTTGTGTCCCGGGCCGTGATCTGCGTCACAGGATTCGCTTTGGGCCGCGGGTTACAGTAGAATGGTATGGAATATCGCTCGAAAGGATGAGTCGACCATGAAACAAGTGCCGATCGGCGTATCGGCCCGCCATATTCATTTGTCGAAGGAACATATCGCCGCCCTGTTCGGTGAAGGAGCGGAATTGACGGTGCTGAAACCCCTCAGTCAGCCCGGCCAGTTCGCGGCGAACGAGACGGTCGAAGTGATCGGACCGAAGGGCCGTTTCCCGAAGGTGCGGATTCTCGGACCGGCCCGCCCGAAGACGCAGCTCGAGATCTCGCGCACGGACGCGTTCGCGCTCGGCCTGAATCCCCCGGTCCGCGAATCGGGGGACATCGCGGGTTCGCCGGGCATCACGATCGTCGGCCCGGCCGGGCAGGTGACGGTGGAGGAAGGCGTCATCATTGCGGCGCGCCACATCCATTTCCATACGTCGGAGGCCGAAGCCTGGGGCATCGCGGACAAGCAGCTGCTGCGCGTCCGGGTCGGCGGCGAACGCGGTCTCGTCTTCGAGAACGTCATCGCACGCGTCTCGGACAGCTTCGCGCTGGACATGCACATCGACACGGACGAAGCGAACGCGGCCGGCTTGAAGACCGGCGATACGGGCGAGATTCTTGACTGACGGCCTGACGGACGAACAACCCGATTTCGGGATGCCGGGGTTAGAGTAAAATTAGCGTTGGGGTAAAGATTGGAAAAAGCGGACATAGAAAGAGAGCCTCTCCTTTGGTAGAGTGGAATTTGGCAAAAAAACACCCTCAAAGGAGGAGGCTCCTATGCAGCACTTT
>NZ_QEWA01000028.1:0-82144 GCF_003390775.1 Thermobacillus sp.
GGACAGAGCGGCCAAAATGCTCGCGAAGGCAGCAAAATAAGGAAGAATAAGGTAAATGGGCAGTCCTGAAAAAGGATGGGGATGAGGTGATGTTCACGATCGGACTTTTTCAGGAGCAACTAAATAAAATCGAATATTCCGAATTATTGATGTGTGTTTGATTCACATGAGAACGATTTCATCATTTTGCGCATCATTGAAACACATCCAGATCCAACACCACATTGGAGGGATGCTTTCATGCGTCGACGTCGTCCGCTGTTCATGATGCTGGTGTGCCTTCTCTTGACAGCGCTTGCCGCGCCGGTACATGCCGCGGGAGCGAATGCCGATCGCGGCGGCAAGCCGGGGCAGCCGACCCGCGATCCGCAGCCGCCGGCATTTACGGAAGTGTCGGTGCACGACCCGTCCATCGTCCGGCACGGCGGCACGTATTATGTGTTCGGCTCGCACATCGAAGCCGCGAAATCGACCGATCTGATGAACTGGACGCGGTTCACGAACGGCTACACGACGCCGGGCAACACGCTGTACGGCGATCTGTCCGCGAACCTGGCCGGCTCCTTCGCCTGGGCGGGCGAGAACGACGCCGACAGTCTCGGCGGCTTCGCCGTCTGGGCGCCCGACGTCTTCTGGAACGAACATTTCGTGAACGAAGACGGTACGAAGGGGGCGTGGCTGATCTATTACAGCGCGTCGTCGACCTACATCCGCTCGGCGATCGGCTTCGCCGCATCGAAGCATATTGAAGGCCCCTACACCTACGTCGATACGATCGTCTATTCCGGCTTCACCCGCGACGAGGCGTACGACGCGAACAGCAGGGTGAACAAGAAGTGGACGAACACGAACCTGTCCGCGCTCGTCGAGAGGGGCGTCCTGGACGGGCCGAATCCGAACTGGTTCAACGCGAACGGTTCGTACAACAACACCCTGTATCCGAACGCCATCGACGCGAACGTGTTCTATGACAAGGACGGCCGGCTCTGGATGACATACGGCTCGTGGTCGGGCGGCATTTTCATTCTGGAACTGGACAAGCAGACCGGACGGCCGATCTATCCGGGCGAGGACGGCACGACGCCCGACGGCCGGATGATCGACCGCTACTTCGGCACGAAGATCGCCGGCGGCTACACGAAATCCGGTGAAGGCCCGTACATCGTCTACGACCGGGAGACGGATTATTATTATCTGTACATGTCCTACGGCTGGCTCGGCTCGGACGGCGGCTACAACATCCGGGTGTTCCGTTCGAGACGGCCGGACGGGCCGTATGTGGACACGCTGGGGCAAAATGCCGTGCTGCCCGGCAACGTCGACCATACCCCCTACGGCATCAAGCTGATGGGCAACTTCCTGTTCGAGCGTCGCATCGGCGAACCCGGCGAAGGAATCGGCTACGGCTACGTTTCGCCCGGCCACAACTCCGTCTACTACGTTCGCGCGAGCGGTGCTGACCGCGACGATCACGTACGGCCCGGAGCGCGCGGTGAAGACGTTCCCGATCACGGTGCTGCCGCGCCGGCCGGCGACGCTGGCCGCGCACTACGCGTTCGAAGGCAATCTGGACGATGCTACGGAATCGTTCGCCTCCGGCACGCCAATCGGCGACCGGATCGACAGCGTCGGCGGGACGATCGGCTATGCCGAAGGGAAGATCGGCCGCGCCGCCGTGTTCGACGGTGCATCGGGCGTCCGGCTGCCGAACGGGCTGATTCAGGGCGACGCGTACTCCGTGTCGGTCTGGCTGAAGCCCGAGCAACTCACGATGTACACGACGACGTTCTTCGGCGCGCGAAATCCCGACAACTGGGTCAGCCTCGTGCCGCGCGGCCCGGCCGGCGGGCAGACGATGGTCTGGTCCGGCAGCGCGTGGTATGACGGCGCCGCGGGCCTCACAATCCCGACCGGCGAATGGTCGCATCTCGCGTTCACGGTGGACGGCGGGGAACTCGTCGTCTACGTGAACGGCGAAGAGCGGTTCAGGGGCGCGAACTTCCCGCACGTGTTCACCGTGCCGGACGCGGTCTTTGCGCTCGGCGTGAACTGGTGGGACCCGCCGTACCAGGGGTTGATGGATGAGCTGCGCATCTATGAAGGCGCGCTGCAGCCGTACGAAGTTGCCGCCCTCGCGGGCGCGGGCGGGTGATCAGCCGCGTAAAGCGCACACAACGGCATGTTGCAAGCACAAGCCGGCGGAAGGCCAAACGGTCCTCCGCCGGCTTCTCTCATTTATATTGAAAACTAATAAATTCGATAAGATCCTTTTCATTGAATCCTGTTCCACCCTGTGCTACTCTAAATAAATAATGCATACCTCTTTACTTGGAATAGAAACCGGAAAGCAACACAGCGAGGTGGAAACGTTGGTTCTTCACGAGACGAACAGCCCGTTCCGTCAGGATCAGGCGGAGCTGCTGAACAAGCTGCTGCCGACGCTGACGGACGGACAGCGCATCTGGCTGAGCGGCTATCTGGCCGCCTCCGTCGGCGGCGCCGTCACGGCGGTTTCCGCGCCTGCCGCGCCGCAGGCGGCGGCAGCGCTGGCGGAAGCTCTGCCCGCCGCGCCCGCGGCGCCCGCGCTGCCGAAGGAAGCAACCGTGCTCTACGGTTCGCAGACCGGCAACAGCAAGAAGCTGGCGAACCGGCTGGCCGAGCGCCTGAAAGGCCAGGGCTACGAGGTAACGGTCAGCGCGATGAACGATTTCAAGCCGAACACGCTGAAGAAAGTGGTCCGGCTGTTCATCGTCGTCAGCACGCACGGCGAAGGCGACCCGCCGGACAACGCCCTCGGCTTCTACGAGTTTCTGCACAGCAAGCGGGCGCCGCAGCTCGACGGCATGCCGTTCGCCGTGCTGGCGCTCGGCGACACGTCCTACGAGAAGTTCTGCCAGACCGGCAAGGACTTCGACAAGCGGCTCGAGGAGCTCGGCGGCAGACGGATCGCGCCGCGGGTTGACTGCGATGTCGACTTCGAAGATGCGGCGAACGGGTGGATGGACAGCGTGCTCGCCGCGCTGGCCGGCGAGGAGGCCGCAGCGTCGGCCGGACCGGCTCCGGCGGGAGCGGGTCCGGCCGCGGCAGCCGTCTCCGCGGCGGCGCCGGCAGCGATCGAATATTCCCGCTCGAATCCGTTCCGCGCCGCGGTGCTCGAGAACCTGAACCTGAACGGCCGCGGCTCCGCGCGCGAGACGCGCCACCTCGAGCTCTCGCTCGAAGGTTCGGGGCTGACCTATGAGCCGGGCGACGCTCTCGGCATCTATCCGGAGAATCATCCGCAGCTCGTCGAAGAGCTGATCGAGGCGGCGGGCTGGCGGGCGGATGAGCTCGTGCCGGCCGGCAAGGATGGCGAGCTGCCGCTCCGCGAGGCGCTCTCCCGCCATTACGAGATTACGCAGCTGACGAAACCGCTGCTTCAGCAGGCGGCGGAGCTGACCGGCAGCTCGAAGCTGAAGGAGCTGACGGCGCCGGGACAGGAGCAGGCGCTGCGCGAATATATCGCGGGACGCGATCTCGTCGACCTGATCCGCGGCTTCGATCTGAAGGGCGTGCCGGCGAAGACGTTCGTGCCGCTTCTCCGCAAGATTCCGCCGCGGCTCTACTCGATCGCGAGCAGCCCGAAGGCTTACCCGGACGAAGTGCATCTGACGATCCGCAAAGTCGTCTACGAAGCGCACGGCCGCACGCGGTACGGCGTCTGCTCGACGTACGTTGCCGAGCGGGCCGAACCGGGCACGGAAATTCCGGTCTTCATCCAGCAGAACGAGAACTTCCGGCTGCCGTCCGACCCCGATACGCCGATCATCATGATCGGGCCGGGCACGGGTGTCGCGCCGTTCCGGGCCTTCCTCGGCGAACGGGAGGAGACCGGCGCATCCGGCAAGACGTGGCTGTTCTACGGCGACCAGCATTTCCTGACCGACTTCCTCTACCAGGTCGAGTGGCAGCGCTGGCTGAAGGAAGGCGTGCTGACGCGCATGGACGTCGCGTTCTCCCGCGATCAGGAGCAGAAGATCTACGTGCAGCACCGGATGCTCGAGCAGGCGAAGGAACTGTACGCTTGGCTCGAGGAAGGCGCGGTCGTCTACGTCTGCGGCGACGAGTCGCGGATGGCGCATGACGTCCACGCGGCGCTGGAGACGATCATCCGCAGGGAAGGCGGTCTGAGCGAGGAAGCAGCCGCCGAGTATCTGAAGCGGATGCAGCAGGAACGGCGCTATCAGCGCGACGTTTACTAAGAGCCTGCTTGAAATGAAACTAGCGAAAGCGAGGCAACGTGACATGTTCGGTAACAACCTGCTGAATCCGAACAGCAAGCCCCACAGCGACGTCGAGGATATCAAAAAGCGGAGCAACTATCTGCGGGGCACGCTGGCAGAGACGCTCGAAGACCGGATTACCGGTTCGATTCCCGAAGATGACAACCGGCTGCTCAAGTTCCACGGCAGCTACATGCAGGACGACCGCGACCTCCGGAACGAGCGGGCGAAGCAGAAGCTGGAGCCGGCCTACCAGTTCATGGTGCGGGTGCGGGCGGCCGGCGGTATCGTGACGCCGCAGCAGTGGCTGGTGATGGATGAGCTCGCGCGGAAATACGGCAACGGCACGATCCGGCTGACGACGCGGCAGTCGTTCCAGCTCCACGGCGTCATCAAGTGGAACATGAAGAAGCTGATCAAAGAAGTGAACGACGCGCTGCTCTCAACGCTTGCCGCCTGCGGCGACGTGAACCGGAACGTCATGTGCAACCCGAATCCGTATCAGTCGGAAGTGCACGCGGAAGTCTACGAGTGGGCGAAGAAAATCAGCAGCCACCTCGACCCGCGCACGCGGGCGTACCACGAAATCTGGCTCGGCGAGGAGAAGGTGTACGACAGCCGGGACGGCGCGGAGGAGGAACCGATCTACGGCCCGGTCTACCTGCCGCGCAAATTCAAGATCGGCATCGCCATTCCGCCGTCCAATGACGTTGACGTATTCTCGCAGGATCTCGGGTTCATCGCGATCCACGAGGAAGGCAAGCTGCTCGGCTTCAACGTCGTGGTCGGCGGCGGCATGGGCATGACCCACGGCGACCCGGCCACCTATCCGCAGGTCGGCAAAGTGATCGGGTTCACCGTGCCGGAGCGGGTCGTCGACGTGGCGGAAAAAATCGTCACCATCCAGCGCGACTACGGCGACCGGGCGGAGCGGAAGCACGCGCGCTTCAAATACACAATCGACGACCGCGGGCTCGACTGGCTGATCGGCGAGCTGCACAAGCGCCTCGGCTGGGAGCTGGAACCGGCGCGGCCGTACCATTTCGAGCACAACGGCGACCGCTACGGCTGGGTGAAGGGTGTGGGCGGCAGATGGCATTTCACGCTGTTCATCCAGAACGGCCGGATCAAGGATGATGACGACTACAAGCTGATGACCGCGCTGCGGGAGATCGCGAAGATCCATACGGGCGATTTCCGGCTGACGCCGAACCAGAACCTGATCATCGGCAGCGTCACGAGCCAGAAGAAGAAGAAAATCGAGGAGATCATCGCGGCGTACGGCATTACGGACGGGAAGAACTACTCCGCGCTGCGCCGGAACTCGATGGCCTGCGTCGCGCTGCCGACGTGCGGCCTCGCGATGGCGGAGTCGGAGCGCTATCTGCCGACGCTGCTGGACAAGATCGAGCCGATACTGGAAGAAGCCGGCCTGAAGGATGAAGACATCGTCATCCGCATGACCGGCTGCCCGAACGGCTGCGCCCGTCCGGCGCTGGCCGAGCTGGCGTTCATCGGCAAGGCGGTCGGCAAGTACAACATGTACCTGGGCGGCGGCTTCGCCGGCCAGCGGCTCAACAAGCTGTACCGTGAAAATATCGGCGAGGAAGAAATCCTGCGCGAGCTGCGCCTGATTCTGTTCCATTACGCGAAGGAGCGGCGGGAAGGCGAGCGTTTCGGCGACTTCTGCATCCGCGCGGGCTACGTGAAAGAAGTGAAAGACGGACGCGATTTTCATAGTTGATATGGCAAAACGGTCAATCCGGGGATGTTGATTCCGGGTTGGCCGTTTTCTTTTGCCGAACTGTCCCGTCATCGAATAAGCGAAGAATTTTCCTTATTTTGGGACTAAAGCGCGGGTTGACATCGCGGATGGGCCGATCTATATTGTTAAAGTGTATAAATTTTAAATAGATGAACTAAAACGGGGTGTCACCATGGAGTCAGATGTCCGCAGGATCGCCGCGTCGCTGGTGAGACTGCAGAAGCAGCTCAATACAGCCCTGGCGCAGCATCCGGAGATGCCGGTTACGCTGCCGCAGCTCATGCTGCTGAACATGACGTTGCATCACGGGTCGATCAGGCTGACGGCGCTGGCCGAGAAAATCGAGGTGAAACCGAGCGCCGTGACCGTGATGGTCGACCGGCTCGAGAAGCGCGGGCTCGCGCAGCGGGTTCAGGATCCCGACGATCGCCGCGCCGTGCGGGTCGAGCTGACGGAGGAGGGCCGGGAAGTGCTGCGCAAGGCGAGCGACCTGCGGAGCGAGCTGCTCAGCCGCTTCGCGAACCGCCTGGATGCGGGAGAAGTGCGGCAGCTTGCGGATCTGCTCGAGCGGCTGGCCGGAGCGGAAACGTGATCCAATCCCGGCCGTTGGCGGCACCTTGGGAGTGAGGAGAGAACAACATGGAAGAACTGTCACACAAGCGCAAAATGGCCATCATGGCCGCCATCCTGACGGCAATGTTCTTCGCCGCCATCAACCAGACGATCGTCAGCACGGCCATGCCGCGCATCATCGCCATACTGCAAGGGATGGAACATTATACCTGGGTTATTACGATTTTCATGCTGACCTCGACCATTGCGACGATCCTGGTCGGGAAACTGTCCGACATCTACGGGCGCAAGCCGTTTCTGCTCGGCGGCATCCTGATCTTTCTGGTCGGGGCATTCTTGTGCGGGCTGTCGCAAAATATTTTTCAACTGATCGCCTACCGCGGCATTCAGGGCATCGGCGCCGGCATCATCATGTCGACGGCCTTCACCGCCGTCGGCGATCTGTTCTCGCCGCGCGAGCGCGGCAAATGGAGCGGCGTCATGATGTCCGCCTTCGGCTTCTCCAGCGTGCTCGGACCGACGTTGGGCGGATGGCTGGTCGACCATATGGACTGGCACTGGCTGTTCTGGATTTTCCTGCCGCTCGGACTCGTCGCGTTCGTCCTGATCCTGGCGCTGTTCCCGAAGACGGCGCGTCGCGAGTCCGAGACGATCGACTATCTCGGATCGCTGTTCCTCAGCCTGACGATCATCGCGCTCCTGCTCGGATTCTCCTGGGCCGGAACGCGCTATGACTGGGGTTCGCCGGAAATTATCGGATTGTTCGCGGCGGCGTTCGTCTGCGGACTGATTTTCCTGCTGGTGGAAATGAGGGCGAAAAGTCCGGTGCTGCCGCTCTCGCTGTTCAAGAGCGACATCGTCACGATCTCGAACGTCATCGGCTTCCTGATGAACGCGGGCATGATGGGGGCGCTCATCTACATCTCGTTCTTCGTGCAGGGCGTCGAAGGCATCGCGCCGACGTACGCCGGCTATGTGACGATGCCGATGTCGATCGCGATGGTCGTCATGAGCACCGTCATCGGCCGGATGATCACGAAGTCCGGCAAGTACAAGCGATATGCCCTGCTCGGTATGCCGGTCATGGTAGCGGGCATGCTGATCATGGCGTTTATGGACAGCGTCTGGCTGGCCGTGGCCGCGATGATCATTTTCGGCATCGGACTCGGCGTCGGCATGCCCGTCTTCTCCCTGACGGTGCAGAACGCGGTCAGCCCGGCCGATCTCGGCGTCGCGACCGCATCCTCGCAGCTGTTCCGCAACCTCGGCGGCACGATCGGGATCGCCGTGCTGGGGACGGTCATGTCGACGAGCCTCAGCTCGAACCTGAAGGAGAAAATGGCGCAGGGCGGAGCCGCATCGGCGCAGCTCGACGAGGAAACGAGGTCGCAGCTGTCCGCGCTGATGGACCCGAACATGCTCCTGGATCAGCCGAAGCTGAAGGAAGTCATCGCGTCATTCCCGGCGGATGTGCAGCTGATTGCCGAACAGATTGTCGGGGCGCTGCGGGACGCGCTCTCTTCGTCGCTGACGGTTGTGTTCCTGTGGGGTACGGCGATCGTCGCCGCAGCCGGCGTGCTTACATTCTTCCTGCGGGAAATTCCGCTCCGCACATCCAACAAGCCGCCGCAGGAAGGCGCGGACAAGGAGCGTTCCGCGGAGCTTCACCCGGCCCGTTGACGGACGGGCGGTTTCGGCAGGCGGGGGATCGGCAGGTCCCCGCCGGTTCTTTTTCATTATGAAAAAAAGCAGATACAATTTTCATAAAATCGACCTTACCCTTTGCCCCCATCAATGATACAATGGCACTGTGGAAATACTTGGACTGCGGCGCCGGCGGAAGGCGTCCGACACATGGTTGACGGAGGAATGAGGCATGAGTAGAACAATCACTGTACCTGAAAACCCCGTATCGCATTTTCTGTTTAACAGCACCCGTTCGGCCTGGATCTGGTTGATTGTGCGGCTGTACCTCGGCTGGAAATGGCTGGAAGCCGGCTGGCACAAGGTCAATTCGGACGCCTGGGTCGGGGCGAACGCCGGCAAGTCGGTCGAAGGCTTCGTCCGCGGCGCGCTCGCCAAGGCGGAGGAAGGGAAGGATGTGACCGGCTGGTACGCATCGTTCCTGGAGCATGTCGTCTTGCCGAATGCGAAGGTGTTCAGCTACATGGTCGCCTTCGGCGAAGTGCTCGTCGGCCTCGGCCTCATTCTCGGCCTGCTGACCGGCATCGCGGCGTTCTTCGGCTCGTTCATGAACGTCAGCTTCCTGTTCGCCGGGACGCTGAGCACGAACCCGCTGCTGTTCATTCTGGCGACCTGGCTCGTGCTGGCCTGGAAGGTGGCCGGCTGGTACGGTCTCGACCGCTGGGCGCTTCCGCTCCTCGGCACGCCGTGGGGCAGGGTCAACCGATAAACCGTCATGATTCGGCAAAGGCTGCGATGCATCCGTGCATCGCAGCCTTCTTTCATGTTCCGGGGCGGCACAGCGTTCCGGGCAGGCCGATCCGCCCGGCGACGAGGCGGCGTTCGGCGTCCCGGAGGCCGTAAAGCGCCATGATGCGCCGGTCGATCGCCTCGTACAGCTCCCGGCGTCCGGCCGGATCTTCGCAGGCGATCAGCCGGTCGACGAGCGTGGCGATCCGGTCCTGCTCCGCCGGCGGGCAGGCCGGGATCGGCAGCGCTTCGATGTGGCGGCGCAGCACCTTGACGGAAGCGTGCGCGTAGGTGTGATAGAACCGGGCGGGCCGGGAATTGAGCGCGGCGAGTACGTATTTCATGCGGTACCCCGGCGCGCGCGGAATGATGATGTTCGCGCTGTTGAGCGTAAGCGTCCGCCGGTCGTCGTAGGCGAACACGAGATCTGCGTTGATGAACCGGTAGATCAGTTTCTCCGGGGCGCGGTAGAGCGGCTCGGGCGCGGTCTGCTGGTACCGGTCCGGTTCGAACCGGATGTACCGTCCCGCATGGCGGATGTTGTACACGGACACATCGGCGCCCCGCAGCACCGGTTCCCACCCTTCGGGAACCCGGCCGTCCGGGAATTCGCGCACATGGGTGCGGTTGTCGCCGGTGACGATGCCGAGCGCGAAGTCGCACCGGTCCTTGAGATACCAGACGCCGGGCGCGGCGCGCATCCGCTCGAGAACGGCCTGTTCCGCGTCCGCGGCGCGCACGTTGAACGCGCAGCCCGGGTTCGTCCGGAACCGCCGCTGCGGAATGGCGTCCGCCCGGCAGCGGCCGTCCCGGACGATGACGACGTGCCCGGGGTCGGGCGGACGCTTGCGCAGCGTCAGCGTAACGACCGGGCTGCTGACGCCCGCGAACGGGCTGCCGGCCAGCGTGATGCCGAGCATTTCGGTCTGCTCCGCGATGAGGCGGCGCGTCTCGGCGTGCCGGTCGACCGTAAGCAGCGACTCCGGCAGGACGTAGGCGAGCAGCCCGCCGTCCTTCAGCATCGACAGGCCCGCCTCGATGAACAGGCCGAACGACTCCGGACCGAAGCTCGCCGCGGTGCGGAACCGGCGCTTGAACCGCTCCGCTTCTTCCGGGGCGAACTGATAGCCCCAGGGCGGGTTGCCGATGACGAGGTCGTACCGGCCGCCTTCGGGCTCTTCGGGATGCCTGGACGGCGTGCGCAGCGCGTCCTGCCGCCGGATCGGGAAGCCGGCCGGCATGCCGCCGCCGTCGGGTTCGGCGAGCAGGGCAAGGTTGAGCCGCGCCAGATGCACGGCCGTCCCGTCGATGTCGAAGCCCGCAAGCGCGCCATGCGCCCGCAGCATCCGGTCGGCTTCGCGGGCGCTCAAGCCCCGGGCGGTGAGCCGGCGTTTCAGCGCGAGGTAGACGCGGATCAGAATGTTGCCCGACCCGCAGCACGGGTCGATGACGCGCGGCAGGCCGGCATCCTCCGGCCAGACGTCCAGCACTTCGCTCGCGAGCGATTCGACGATCGCAGAGGGCGTGTAGTAGGCGCCGGTCTGCTTGCGCCGGCGCAGGCGGGCGAGCGACAGATGGACGAGGCCGAGCAGGTCGTCGCCCTCCGCGTACGCGGCGGGCAGCCGCGCCAGCTCGCGCAGCCGGCGCCGCGCGTCCGCGTCGAGCGGGGGGACGCCGTCCCCCCGGGCCTCGTCTTCGCCGCCGCGCCCGCACAGCCCGTCGAGCAGGGGCGCGAAGCCGCCGGCATCCAGCCGGCCGTCCAGGAACCGCTCGGCCAGGCTGGCTCCGCCGGCTTCGGGCTGCGCGGGCAGATGCCCGCGGCTCACGAGCAGCTTAAGCGCCAGCTCGAGGAGCGCAAGCCGTGGATCGAGCCGGTCCGCGGCGATCTCGGCCGCCTGCCTGGCCAGCCGTTCATGCGCTTTCGTCCGGACGTAGCCCGCCGGAACGAACGCGCCGTCCGCCGCCGTCTTGTTGCGGCGGCTGCGGAGCCGCGCCGTGAGGCCCGAAGCGAGCGCTTCCTTCAGCGCTTCGACTTCCGCGCGGTCGAAGGCGAGCGTCCGGCCGCTGCGGATGCTGCACAGCCGCCCGGCTTTCGTCCAGTTGCGCACCGACGCGACCGAGATGGACAGGATGCGGGCCGCTTCGGCGGCCGAGATCAGCTCCTTCATGGCGTGTCCCCCCTTTTCCGCAACCCGTTGATCTCCACTGATGATCTCCATTATAGCGAAAATTGTCGGCCTCCACGCGTGGCTCACAGACCGGGACCATCGACTCAATTCCCGAACATCTAAGATTTTGAAAGAAAAATCTATAATTGTTCAACTCCACATTTTAACAGCAGGTGGTATATATAGAAGGTGCGGATTGTAAGCGCTTAAAATTTTTCGTGGATTGGAGGCCGATACGTCTTCATGAGAGGCAAACTGCGAAAACATGTTGCATCGCTTCTGGCGCTGCTCCTGCTGATCCCCGGCGGGATGGCCGCGCCCGCGTCGGCGGTGGACGATCCCGTGGTCGTCTACCACGAGACGTTCGAGCATGGCATCGGCAAAACCGAGCAATCCGGCGGAGCCAGCCTGCAGCACGCCACGGGCGTGTACTTCGACGGGAACACCGACGGCGGCGCGCTGTACGTGACAAACCGCAAGAATGAGTGGGATGCCGCGGACTACTATGTCTCGTCCATTCCGCTGCAGACGGGGATTACGTACACCGTCACCGCGTCGGTGTATGCGGATCCGGCCGATCTGAACGGTCTGGACAAGCTTACGATCGTCGCCGCGGTGGTCACGAAGAACGATCAATACCGGCAGCAAAAGTCGGTGGAGCTCGAGCCGGGCAAACCGGCGACGCTGACCGAAACGTTCACCGTGGAAGACCATGACAAGTCATTCCGCATCCAGACGGATGCCGCCGGCAAAGCAACTCCTTTCTACATCGGCGAGATCAAGTTCGTCCTGACCGGAACGGGCGGACCGGACGAGCCGGACGGCAAGGTCGTCCTGTCCCAGAGTTTTGAAGACGGCGACTACACCGGATGGTCGCGCAAAAGCTGGGGCGGTCAGGGCACATTGGAAGTTTCTTCGGATGTCGCATCGGACGGCTCCAAGTCGCTGAAATTCACGAATCGTGAAAGCGCTGACAGCCAACCGCTCCTGAACGCGACCGGCGTCATGAAGTCGGGACGCACGTACGATGTCTCGCTGAAAGTGAGGCTCGGAGCAGGTTCGGGACAATTCCATATTGCCTCCAAGATCAATTCACCGCTGCTGGACAACCAGTACCCGTGGCTGGTCGGCAACCAGGACGTCACGGCGAACGATTGGACGACGTTCGCGGCCAAGGGAGTCGAGATTCCGGCCGACACGAGCGAAGTGTTGCTCTGGATCGAGTCAGCCGAGAGCAACACGCTGACCTCGGACATTTACATCGACGAAGTGCTGATCGTGGACGTCACCTCCGGCGGCGAGGATCCGGGTGATGTCGATACGAGCGGCATTTTCGACGATTTTGAGAGCGGCATCGGGAACTGGGTGCGCCGGTTCGGCGCGGGCGGCATCGAGGTGACGCAGGAGGACAACCACACCGAGGGCGGCAAGCACAGCCTGAAGACGACCGCTTCGGCCCAATACGACGGTCCGCTGCTCGATGTGCACGGCAAGATGGCCCGCGGTCATCAGTATGAACTGTCGGCGTGGGTGAAAATGGCCCGGGGCGAAGAGCCGACGGTACTCCGGATCAGCATCCAGTACGGCGAGAGCGGCTTTGCGAACGTATCCCCGAACGTTACGGTTACGGATGGGGAGTGGGTGAAGCTGAGCGGCCGGTACACGCAGTCCGTGACGCCCGGCGATCACCTGAACGCCTATGTGGAAGTGGCGAACGATTACGGCGGGCCGCGAACCTTCCTGATCGACGATTTCGAACTGAAATACATCGGGCCGGTGGCCGGACCGAATCCGGATTTCACGCTCCCGGCGATCAAGGACATCTACAAGGACCAATTCCTGATCGGCAACATCATGAACCCGGGCAATTTCGACGACGAAATCCGGTCGAAGATGCTGAAGCATCATTACAATCTGCTGACCGCGGAGAACGCGATGAAGCCGGAGTACGCCTACAAACCGGGCACCCGGGAGTTCGACCTGACGGACGAGATCGCGCTGGCCGAGCAGGCCATCGCGAACGGCTTCAAGGTGCATGGCCACGTCCTCGTATGGCACTCGCAATCACCGGATTGGCTGCATACCCAGGTGGATGCCAACGGCACTCCGCTCCGGGATGCGAACGGCAACATTCTCTATCTGGACAAGGAAGAGGCGCTGAACAATCTCCGCACCCACATCCGGACCGTCGTCAAGACGATCGGCGACCGGGTGATTTCCTGGGATGTCGTGAACGAAGCGATGAACGACAACCCGCCCAACCCGGCAGACTGGCGCGATTCGCTGCGCCGTTCGGGATGGTATTACGCGATCGGTCCGGACTACATCTATGAAGCTTACAAGACCGCTCGCGAAGTGATCGACGAGAACGGCTGGGACATCGAGCTGTACTACAACGACTACAACGATGACAACCAGAACAAGGCGACGGCTATCGCCAACATGGTCAAAGAGCTCAACGAGCGGTACGCGGCGGAAACGAACAGCGACAAGAAGCTCATTGACGGCATCGGCATGCAGTCGCACTACAACCTGAACACCAACCCCGACAATGTGCGGGCATCGATCGAACGGATCATCGGCCTCGGCTTGAAGGTCGGCATCACCGAGCTGGACGTCATGGCCGGAACGAACGGCACGATCACCGAGGACCAGGCGATCCGGCAAGGCTGGCTGTACGCGCAGCTGTTCCAACTGTACAAGGAATATGCCGATCATATCACGCGCGTCACCTTCTGGGGCGTCGACGACGGCACAAGCTGGCGATCGGAGAACAGCCCGCTGCTGTTCGACGGCCGTTATCAGGCGAAACCGGCGTACTACGCCGTCATGGATCCCGCCAAGTTCATCGAAGATCATCCGCCGGCGGAAAAAGAGTACCAGGAAGGCACCGCCGCTTACGGCACACCCGCCGTGGACGGAACGGAGGACGCGGTATGGAGCCGGGCGGAGGAGCTGCCGATCGCACGCTTCCAGACGGCGCACAACGGCGCGACCGGCACGGCCCGGGTGCTCTGGGATGACCGGAATCTGTACGTGCTGATCAAGGTTCAGGATACCGCGCTGGATCAGACGAGCGATCTGCCGTACGAACAGGATTCCGTCGAAGTCTTCCTTGACGAGACGAACAGCAAGGCGCCGTCCTACGGCCCGGGGATCGGCCAGTACCGGGTCAACTACGAGAACGCCGCCACGTTCAATCCGGAGAGCATTGCCGAAGGGTTCGAGTCCGCGGTCGTCGTGAACGGCACGAACTACACCGTCGAGATGAAAATTCCGTTCAAGACGATCACGCCGGCGAACGGCCGCAAGATCGGATTCGACGCGCAGATCAACGACGCGAAAGACGGCGTGCGCCAGAGCGTGGCGATCTGGAACGACCTGACGGGCCAGGGCTGGCAGGATCCGTCCGTATTCGGCGTGCTGACCCTGACCGGCAAGCCGCAAAGCGGCGGCGGTCCGTCGCCAACGCCCTCGCCGGCGCCCGCTCCGGAGCCGGCCGTGGCGGAAGACGGCACCGTGACCGTCAAGCCGACGATCGCGAACGGCCGGGCGAAGGCGAGCCTGAGCGGCGGCACGCTCTCGCAGGCGCTTGAACTCGCGGCGGCGGACGACACCGGCCGCAAGATCGTCGTCCTTGACATCGATGCGGAAGACGCCGAAGCCGTCGACGTGGAATTGCCGGCCGGGTTCCTGGCCGCTGACGAGCCGTATGTCATCCGGCTCAGGACGCCGCTGGGCATCGTCGACTTGCCGTCGAACATGCTGGCGGGCATTGCCGGGGATGCGGAGACGATCACCATCGCCATTTCCGGCGTCGACGACCTCGAACTGGATGAAGCCGTGCGCAACCGGATCGGCGATCGGCCGGCGATCAGCCTGAATGTGCTGGCGGACGGCGAGGCCATCGCCTGGAACAACCCGAACGCGCCGGTCACCGTGTCCATCCCGTACGAGCCGACGGCGGAAGAGCTCGCGAATCCGGGTCATCTCGTTGTCTGGTATATTGACGGGGAAGGCCGCGCAACGGCCGTGCCGAACGGCCGCTACGACGCCGAATCCGGCGCCGTCGTGTTCCGCACGACCCATTTCAGTGTCTATGCCGTCGCTTACGTCGTGAAGACGTTCGACGACATTGACCGGGTGCCGTGGGCGAAGCAGGCGATCGAAGCGATGGCTTCCCGCGATATTATCGACGGAAGCGGCGGTTCAAACTTCGATCCGCACGCCTTCGTCACCCGCGCCGAATTCGCCGCCCTGCTCGTCCGCGCGCTCGAACTGAAGGATACGGGCAAAACCGTCGCGATGTTCAGCGATGTGGCGAAGACGGACAAATTCTATGACGAAGTGAGGATTGCCAAACAGCACGGCATCGTCAGCGGAAACCTGCTTAACCGGTTCAATCCGAACAGCCCCATCACCCGCCAGGACATGATGGTGATGGTCGATCTGGCGCTCCGGGCCGCAGGCAGACCGCTTCCGGAAGGAGGCTCTCTCCTCCGGTTCAAGGATGCCGGCGACGTGGCCGCATATGCCCGGAGCAGCGCCGAGAAGCTGGTGGCGGCGGGAATTGTGCAGGGAGCAGGCGGCACGCTCGTTCCCGGCAACCGTCTGACGCGCGCGGAAGCCGCCGTCATCCTGTACCGAATCTGGGCGCACTGAGCGAAAGCCGCATGGCAATGAAACGGGCCGTCCCGCAGGCAGCCTTGGCTGCCGGGGAACGGCCCCTTGCTTTTGCACGTTACTTCTTCACAATCGGAATCCAGACCTCGCAGCGGTAATCGGGTGCGGACGAATCTCCGTCCAGGTAAACTTCCAGCTCCGGTCCGTGGGCATGCTCGTAGTTCGTTGACGGGAACCACTCCTGGAAGATGCGCCGGATCACGTCCTGAATGGCGCCCGGCAGCGGGCCGACGGAAGTGAATACGGCCCAGGATGCCGTCGGCACCGTATAGCCGGTCCATTCATCTCCGGCCATCTCTGGTCCGGCTTCGACGGCGATCATGTAAGAAAAATCTTCCTGGCCGGGATCCATGGGCAGCACGACCCCCATCGCCATCTTGCCGGTGAGCGATTCGAGCCGCGGGATCCAGCCGTCCGCATAACCGGCGTTCCAGAATTTCGGAATCTCTCTGAAATTTTCGCCGTCCCGCGTCGTCGTATCCAGCACTTTCCCGATCACATGAAACGCTTCCCGCTCGACAATCCGATAATCCATCGCATGAACTCCTTTCAAGGATAGTTGGAATTCCATGCGGGGGAAGGCTTTGAGCCGGACGCCGGGATTGCGGGCTTCGGACGGCGCGATGCCGTGCAGCCTGCGGAACGCCTTGGCGAACGATTCCGGCGAATCGTACCCGTACTTGAGCGCGACATCGACGACCCGGGCCTGCGTCGATGCCAGCTCCTGCGCCGCCAGTGTCAGCCGCCTGCGCCGGATGTACTCCGTTACCGTGAGTCCCGCCACCATATGGAAGAGCCGGTGGAAATGGAACGCCGACGAGTAAGCCGCCCTGGCCGCCTCCTCGATGCTCACCCCGTCTTCCAAATGACGCTCGATGTAATCCAGCGCCCGGTTCATTCTGTCCAGCCAATCCATCCGCATCGTCCTCCTCATCCACCGTAACATGAGGGTTCCAAAGCCGCCTGTTCAGGCTTGCTCTCCGATGACAGATGGCGGCGATGGCGTCGGTTCAGCCGAAGAACGCTTCGAGCTGTTCCTTCACCTGTTCGTTCGCATTGCCGACGACCGTGACGCGGCGCGGCTTGCCGAACAGCGCCTGGATCGGCTCGGGATACACTTGCGAGATGTTCCGCAGCCGGATCGCCTCGTCGAACTTGGCGGGATGGGCGGTGGACAGCGAGATCGTGACCTCGCCTTCGTCCGACCGCTTGTCCGCGGCCGCGACGCCGCAGGCGGTGTGCGGATCGAGCAGATAGCCGTACGATTCGTAATAGCGGGCGATCGTGTCGAGACATTCCTCGTTCGACACGCTGTAAGCGGCGAAGTCTTCCCGCACTTTAAGCAGCACGTCCTGCGGCACTTCGATCCGGCCTTCGGACTTGAACCGTTCCATCAGCGTCGCGACCGTGCCGGCATCGCCGTCATACAGGTAGTACAGATAGCGCTCGAAGTTGCTCGCCACCTGGATATCCATGGACGGGCTGTACGTGCCGCGGAATTCGCCGGGCTGATAGACGCCGCTTGCGACGAAGCGGGCGAGAATGTCGTTCTCATTCGTCGCGAGCACGAGCTTGCCGACCGGCAGCCCCATCCGCTTCGCGATGTAGCCGGCGAAGATGTCGCCGAAGTTGCCGGTCGGCACGCTGAAATTGACCGGGCCTGCATGCCCCTGTTCCGCCAGACGGAAGTACGCGTAGAAATAGTAAACCGTCTGTGCAAGAATGCGGGCGATGTTGATCGAGTTGATGGCGCGCAGATGATACTGCCGCTTGAACGGAACGTCCGCGAACAGTTCCTTGATGATGCGCTGGCAGTCGTCGAACGTACCTTCGACGGCGAGGTTGAGCACGTTGTCGTCCTGCACCGTCGTCATTTGCAGTTCCTGCACCCGGCTGACCTTGCCGTGCGGGTGGAGGATGCAGATCTTGATGCCTTCCTTGCCGCGCACGCCTTCAATGGCCGACGCCCCGGTGTCGCCGGACGTCGCGCCGAGGATATGGATGACCGAACCGGTCTTCCGCGAGACGTAAGCGTACAGATTGCCGAGGAACTGCAGCGCGACGTCCTTGAAGGCGAACGTCGGGCCGTGGAACAGCTCCAGCACGTGCAGATCGTCGCGCAACTTCACGACCGGCGTGACGTGCGGATCGCGGAACGTCGCGTAGCTTGCGTCGACGAGCCGCTCCAGCTCTTCTCGCGGGATGTCTTCCTCCATGAACAGCGCCAGAAGCTCCAGCGCCAGCTCGGGGTAGGACAGCTTCCGCCACGCCTTGAGCGCGTCGTCCGACAGCCGCGGCAGCCGCTCCGGCACGAGCAGCCCGCCGTCGTCCGCGAGCCCCATCAGGATGGCGTCGGTGAATCCGATCGGGGCGACCCCGCCCCGGGTGCTGATATACTTCATATCGATCTCCTTGTCGCAGCATTGAGTGTGAAGCGGCCGCCGGCGCACGCCTGCCCGCTTCCTCCATGCCCCCTATTGTACATCAGGATGCCCGTTCCGGTCGACTCCTCGCGAGATGAGGGGCAGGGGGCGGATATGGTGCAAATATGCACTACCTGCGGGCGATTTTCGCAGAGGGCGGCGGATCTGGTGCAAAAATGCACCACGTGCCCGTGAACAGAGGATCAAGCGCGGAAAGGCGGGCAGCCGCGAAATTTTTTTGCATCAAATCCATTATCGAAACGGGCGGACATGGGGTAAAATATAGAGGGTTATGCAATCAATGGGGAGTGGAAAACCATGGCGAACGACGAACTGATATTGACTCCGGAAGGGTACAAACAGCTGGAGGAAGAGCTCCGCGAGCTGAAAGGCCCGAAGCGCAAGGCGCTCGCCGAACGGCTCAAGGTCGCGATCAGTTACGGCGATCTCCGCGAGAACAGCGAATATCATTCCGCGAAGGAAGAGCAGGCGTTCATGGAGACGCGGATTCTGCAGCTCGAGCGGATGCTGCGGACCGCCAAGGTGGTCAGCCCGGACGAGGCGGGCGACGGCTCGGTCCAGATCGGCTCGACCGTCCTCGTGCACGACCTCGAATTCGACGAGAAGATCGAGTATCGGATCGTCAGCCCGGCGGAAGCGAACGTCAACGAGAACAAAATTTCGTACGAGAGCCCGCTCGGCAAGGAACTCATCGGCAAGAAAGCCGGCGACAAGGTGAGCGTCACCGCTCCGATGGGCATCATTGAATACAAGGTGCTCGAGGTCAAAAGCTGAGCGTCCCCGCATCACCCTGCGCGGCGCTCGCGCCTTCGCCGGGGTTGCCTGCCCCGCGCTTCAATATGTTACTATAGAGAGAAGCATTACGGGCCGGCAGGCCTGAACAGGGGAATCGGACATGGCCAACAGCATTCAGCAATTCAAGGCGGATTTCTTCAAGGCGCTGGCGCATCCCTTGCGAATCCGCATTCTCGAGATTCTCTGCGAAGGCGACCGCAGCGTGAACGAAATCCAGAGCCTCCTGCAATCGGAAGGCTCGACCGTTTCGCAGCAGCTCGCCGTGCTCCGGAACAAGAACGTCGTGTACGGGGTGAAAGAGGGGACGACGGTCGTCTACTCCCTGCGTGATCCGCTGATCAAGGATTTGCTGCAGGTGGCGAGACAGATTTTCGACAACCATCTGATCGACCAGATTCAATTGCTTGAAGAGATTCGCAACGAACCGTTGTGAATGGAAGCAGACGCAAGAACGGCCCGGGTTCCGCTGGCGGAATCCGGGCCGTTCCGCGTCTTTCGGGCAGGCTGCGGTCTCCAAGCTTCGCCCGGACAGCCCGGAACGGACAAGAATCGGAAATTCGGGGCGCCGCGTCCGTTTTCGCGCGAATTCCGCCTTTGACAGGAAGGAGGAAGCGGGAGTAGGATACATCTTGTGTTTCTTATATTTGAAAATTTAAATATTTAGATAACCATAAAAACAGAGAAAAGAGGCGCATCCGGGTTGCAACCTACGGAACGTACAGGCGGATACGGGTGGGAGAAATTCCGCAGGGATCTGGTCTCCGGCATCATCGTCGGTCTGATCGCCATTCCGCTCGGCATGGCGTTCGCCATCGCCTCCGGCGTCGAGCCGGAGTACGGATTGTACACGACGGTGATCGCGGGCATGCTGATCTCGCTGCTGGGCGGTTCCCGATACCAGATCGGCGGGCCGACCGGCGCCTTCATTCCGGTGCTGCTCGCCATCGTGCTGGAGCACGGCTACGAGCGGCTGCTGACCGCCGGCTTGCTGGCCGGCATCCTGCTCGTGATCATGGGGCTGCTCAAGGCCGGCTCGATCATCGCGTATATTCCGAAAGCGGTGACGGTCGGCTTCACCACGGGCATCGCGGTCATCATTTTCACGGGCCAGATCGGCAATTTCCTCGGACTTCAGGGGATGAAGCAGCATGAGTTCTTCCTGCAGAATATCGGGGAAGTGCTGCGGCGGCTGCCCACCGCAAGCTTCGAGAGCGTCTGCGTCGCGGCGGTCTGCCTTGCCGTGATGCTCATCCTGCCGCGCGTGACGACGAAGGTTCCGCCGGCGCTTGCGGGCATTGCCGCCGCCACGGCGGTTTCCCTGCTGCTGTTCGATGGCCGGACCGCGACGATCGAGTCGGTCTACGGCACGATTCCGTCGTCGCTGCCGGCGCTTGCGCTGCCGGATCTGTCGTGGGGGACCATCGTGACGATGCTGCCATCCGCCCTGCTGATCGCCGCGCTCGGCAGCATCGAATCACTCCTGTCGGCCGTCGTCGCCGACGGCATGACGGGCACGCGCCACAACAGCAACCGCGAACTGGTCGGGCAGGGCATCGCGAACATCGTCACGCCGCTGTTCGGCGGCATCCCGGCGACCGGCGCGATCGCCCGCACCGCGGCCAACATCCGGACGGGCGCCGCTTCCCGGATGTCCGGCGTCATCCACGGCGTCGTCGTGCTGCTCGTGCTCGTCCTGCTCGCCCCGCAGGCGTCGAAGATCCCGCTCGCGGCCATGGCTCCGGTGCTGATGGTCGTCGCCTGGAACATGAGCGAGCGGCGGGCCTTCAAGGAACTGCTGCGGAAGCGGTCGCCGGAGTCGGTCGTGCTCGTCGCGACGTTCGCCCTGACCGTGTTCATCAACCTGATTGCCGGCGTCGGCTGCGGCCTCGCGCTCGTGTTGCTGTACCGGCTCCGCGAAGCGGTCCGGAGGCGCGGCGCGGTCCGTACGCCCGCCGGCGCGGTCGCCGATTCCGTCCCGCTGTCCAGGCGGAGAGGGCGCGGATGACCGGCTGTCAAGGCCGCAGAATGACCTTGATGCAATGCTGTTTCCGCTGTGCGAAAATCTCATATCCTTGCTTCGCTTCCGAGAGCGGCATCACATGGGTGACAATGTCGCCCGGATCGAGGCGGCCCTGCTTCATCAGGTTGTAGACGACGGGCATGTAGTGGACGACCGGTGCAAGGCCGCCTTTCATTGTAATGTTTCGGGAGTAAATTTCCCCGTAGGGAAATCCGTTGTAGCGCATCCCGTACAGACCGGTGACCTGGATCAACCCGCCTTTGCGCACCGCCTGCGCGGCGGTGATGAGCGCTCCCAACGAACCGCCTTGCATCTTCAGCATTGTCTCGACATACTCGACGGGCGTCATTTTGCCTTCCATGCCGACGCAGTCGATGACGATGTCCGCGCCGCCCCGCGTCATCTCCTTGAGCAGCTTTCCCGTCTCCGTCGGTGATTCGAACGCGACCGTCTCCACATTGTTCGTCCGCCTCGCATGCTCCAGCCGGTAGCCGACGGGTTCGACGGCGATGACCCGCTTCGCTCCCATCAGCCAGCAAATCTTCTGCGTCACCAGACCGATCGGACCGCATCCGAGCACGATGACCGTATCGCCCGGCATCACGCCCGCGTTTTCAGCGCTCCAGTAAGACGTCGTCAGCACATCGGAGATCATGACGAGCTGCTCGTCGGTCAGCTCGCAGTCGTCCGGAATGCGGAACGGCAGATAGTTGCCGTACGGCACGCGCAAGTATTCGGCCTGGGCACCGGGATAGCCCCCGCCCTTGTCGGAGAAACCGAAATAAGCGCCGATTTCCGCGTTTTCGTTCGAGTTGTCGCATTGGCTTTCCAGCCCGTTCCGGCAATAAAAACATTCGCCGCAACTGACACTGAACGGGATGACGACCCGGTCGCCTTTCTTCACCCGGGTGACTTCCGGACCGACTTCCTCGACAATGCCGAGCGGCTCATGGCCGATGACGAAATCCTTCGGCAGATCCGGGACCATGCCGTGCACGAGATGCAAATCCGAGCCGCAGATGCCGCTTGCCGTCAGCCGGACGATGATGTCATCGGGACGTTCAATGCGCGGGTCGGCGACCTCTTTCACCTCGATGCTGTGGGCGCCCTGGTACGTGACGGCTTTCATTGATGAGACATCCCTCCGCCTGTGTCGAAATGGCATCGCCTGCCGGTAGGTTATCCATTCGCATCCATGTTATACTGGGGGCAGAAGCGGTATGGTCGGACCGCTTCTTGTGAAGCAAGGAGGCGGGATGAGCGTGCGGATGGAACCGGTGCGGGACGGCTTCTTCGACCGGCCGACGCTGGAGCTTGCGCAGGCGCTGCTCGGCATGCTGCTGGTCTGCGTTACGGAGGAAGGCGCGGCCGCCGGCCGAATCGTGGAGACGGAAGCGTATATCGGTCCGGAGGATCGCGCCGCCCATTCCTGCGGCAACCGGCGCACGCCGCGGACGGAAGTCATGTTCGGCCCGCCCGGAAGGGCCTATGTCTATGTCATGCATACCCACAGTCTGTTCAATGTGACGAGCGGGAAGGAAGGGAAACCCGAAGCGGTGCTGGTCCGCGCCGTCGAGCCTGTCCTGGGACTGGAGTTGATGCGGGCGCGGCGCGGGCCGGTGAAGCGGCCGTTCGATTTGACGAACGGCCCCGGCAAGCTGACGAAGGCGCTCGGCATCACGAAGGCGGACTACGGCCGTCCGCTGACCGCGCCGCCGCTGTTCATCGCGCAAGGCCGACCGGCCGAAGCGGTGGCATGCGGCCCGCGGATCGGCATCGAAGGAAGCGGCGAAGCGCGGTTCTACCCCTGGCGGTTCTGGGAAGCGGGCAATCCGTATGTGTCCAGGGGCAGAGGCGCCGCCGCGCGGGAATGACGCTGTCGGATCACGTCATCAAGACAAGGAGGCAGGGTTGCCATGCAAATTGTCGGTCAATTGCTCGATATTGCCGCCACCGTCATCGTGCTGGCGGTGCCCGTTGCCCTTATCGCGTTGTATGTCTGGGACAAATATCTTCAGCGTCAGCATTCCGTTCTGAAAACGCATCCGGTCATCGGCAGGCTGAGGTACGTGTTCGAGATGCTCGGACCGGAATTCCGGCAATATTTCATCTGGGGCGACAAGGAAGGGCGGCCGGTGGACCGGGACACGCAGGCGTATATTGCCAAGGCGGGCAAATACGGCTCGACCGTCATCGGATTCGGCTCGCGCCGGGATTTCCAGACGGAAGGGTTCTTCCTGAACAACGCGCTCTTCCCGAAGAACACGGACGAACTGGCCGTCGACCAGACGGATGTCGTCACGACGACGTACAAATATCAAATCTTGAGCGAAGGACTGATCTCCCGCAAGGAACGGCGCATCCGCGCGACATCGCTGCCCTGGGCGCTGACCGAGCGGGATGCTGTCGTTATCGGCGATTACAACAAGGTGCGGATGCCGTACAAGACGCGAGGCTTCGTCGGCATCTCGGGCATGAGCTTCGGCGCGCTCTCCGACAACGCGGTCCTGGCGCTCGCCCAAGGCGCGGCGATCGCCGGCCACACCTGGATGAACACCGGGGAAGGCGGACTGTCGCCCTATCACCTGTCGAAGGTGTACGAGCTGCGGGACGGACAGGCCGCAAGGCCGCGGGACCGGCATGAAGCCGCCGTTTTCGATTTCGTGCGGAAGCGCCGTATCGTCTCGAATTTCGAGATTCTGCGGGAGCTTGCGGACATTCCGCATGAAGACATGCGCGTCTTCGACATGGAGGAGAATCCGTACATCCAAGCCGCGGAGCGCATGGCCGCCGCCGGCGTGCTGACGCGCAAGGCAGCCGATCTGATCTTCCAGATCGGCTCGGCCAAATACGGCGCCCGCTCGGACGCGCGCGGCACGTTCGATCCGGAGGCGTTCATGCGGACGGCCGGACGTCCCGAGGTGAAGATGATCGAGGTGAAGCTCGCGCAAGGGGCGAAGGTGCGCGGCGGCAAGCTGCCGAAGAGCAAGCTGACGCCGATGATCCGCCGCATCCGCGGCATTCCGATGGATTACGACGGCGATGTGGAGTCGCCGAACCGGTTCGAGGATTTCCGCGACCTGCCGTCGCTCTTCGCGTTCCTCGAGCGGCTTCGGGAGCTGTCCGGCAAGCCGGTCGGCATCAAGCTGGTCGTGGGCAGCGAGCAGGCGATCGATGAGCTGGCCGCCTTCATGCGCGAGTCCGGCACCGGACCGGACTTCCTGACGATCGACGGCGGCGAGGGCGGCACGGGCGCGGCGAACATGGAGATGGCCGATTCCCTCGGGCTGCCCGTCTATTCCGCGCTGCTCCTCGCGGACAACGCGCTGCGGCGGCACGGCGTGCGCGACCGGGTGAAGATCATCGCCAGCGGCATGCTCGCCACCGCCGATCGCATTGCGATCGCGCTGGCCTTCGGCGCCGATCTCGTCAACGTCGGCCGCGCCGCGATGAACACGATCGGCTGCATCAACGCGCTGAAATGCAACACGAACGAATGCCCGACCGGTGTCACCAGCCACAAGCCGGAGCTGAAGAAGGGGCTGGTCATCGAGGAGAAAAGGTTCCGCACGGCCAACTACCTGACGACGGTTCGCGAAGGCGTCTACATGCTGGCCGCTTCGTGCGGACTCGATTCGCCGGCGGGCTTCAGGCGGGAGCATGTCACGTTCAAGGACCGGAACGCGTCCGCCGTCCGGATGGACCGCTTATGCCCGTACCCGGACGAACCGTCGCCGGCCGCGCGCGCCGCCGATTCGGCACGCACGGGGTGAAGCGGGTTATTGCGGCCAGTCCCGTTCGGCGAACCGCTTCACGATCTCGATGACCGTCTCGGCGGCTTTCGCCATCACGTCGACGGACACGTATTCGTAGCGGCCGTGGAAGTTCTCGCCGCCGGTGAACAGGTTCGGCGTCGGCAGCCCCATGCAGGACAGCTGCGAGCCGTCGGTGCCGCCGCGGATCGGCCGGATGACCGGCTCGATGCCGAGGCTGCGCATCGCCTCCTCGGCGATGTCGATGATTTCGCGTACCGGCTCGATTTTGTCCCGCATGTTGTAATACTGGTCGTTCATTTCGATCCGGATCCGTTCTTCGCCGTATGCGGCCTGCAGTTCGGCGGCGACATGGGCGAGATACGCTTTCCGGTCTTCGAACTTCTCCCGGTCGAAGTCGCGGATGATGTACTGCATCCGGGCATGCTCGACGTCGCCTTCAAACCGGATGAGGTGGTAGAATCCCTCGCGCCCTTCCGTGTATTCGGGAGCCTCTTCGGCGGGCAGTTTCGCATGGAACTCCATGGCGATCTTGGAGGCGTGAATCATTTTGCCCTTGGCCGTGCCGGGGTGGACGTTCTTGCCGCGGATCTCGATCACCGCCTGGGCGGCGTTGAAGCTTTCGTACTGCAGCTCGCCGAGCGGGCCGCCGTCGACCGTGTAGGCCGCCCACGCGCCGAACCTCGCGACGTCGAACCGGTGCGGCCCCCGTCCGATCTCTTCATCGGGCGTGAAGGCGACGCGCACGGCGCCGCGCCTGATCCCGGGATTCCGGACGAGATGATGCATTGCCGTCATGATGATCGCGATGCCGGCTTTGTTGTCCGCGCCGAGCAGCGTCGTGCCGTCGGTCGTGACGAGCGTATGACCGCGGTAACCGGCAAGCTCGGGGAAGTCGCGCGGCGACAGTACGATCCCCTGCTCAGCGTTCAGCACGATGTCGCCGCCGTCGTACGCTTCGACGATCTGCGGCTTGACATTTTTGCCGGTGAAGTCGGCGGCCGTGTCGAGATGGGCGAGGAAGCCGATGACCGGCACGCTGCGGTCCGTGTTGCCCGGGAGGGTGGCCATGACATAGCCGTTGTCGTCCATGGCCGCGTCGGTCAACCCGATCGCCTTCAGTTCATCCACGAGCATGCGGCCGAGTTCGAGCTGGCCGGGTGTCGAGGGACAGGTGCCGCTGTCCGGGTTCGACCGGGTGTCCACTTGAACGTAACGCGTGAGGCGTTCGATAAGCTCTTTTTTCACGACGGATCGCTCCTAAACAGGTGGATTATGGGATATTATAGGCATTCGCCCGGACCGGCCGCAACCGACGGAAAACAGGCCGGCAGGGATTAGGCCAATTTGCAAATTTCGACATGAATCGACAGGATGAATCTTACAGATCCCCGGTCCTTCGGTTATAATGGTGACAGGCGGCAGCCGGTGGGGAGGAACATACGTGGAGGACAAGGGGATGCGCCGATGGTTCTGGGGCGCCGCTGTCTTGACGACATGGCTTGTGCTGTCTGTCGGAACGATCGTTTATCAGAAACAGAAGCTGGACGAAACCGAACGTCTTAAATATGAAGCTGCGGCGGCGGTCGCCGCATGGGCGGACGAATTCGCCGCCTGGACGAAGATGCGGATCGCCGAGCTGCGCGTCATGGCGGGCACAACCGCCGTCCGGTCGGGAAATGACGAAGAAGCGCTGCCCTATCTGGCCGAAGAACGGACGAGGCACGCGGACCTTCCGCTCCTGGGCTTGATCGGTCCGGACGGAACGATCGTCTTTCCGGACGGATCATCGGCGTCCGTGAAGGAAGACGGCGCAGTCCCGCATGAAGCGGACGGCGGCGGGATGCTTTACGGCCCGGTCGACGGCCCGCACGGCGAGATCGGTCTCGTGCTGGCCTTTCCTTATCAACGGACGGACGGGGCGCCCGGCGGAGCCGTGGGCAGCTTCGTGCCGCTGGCCTGGGTGCACGAGACGTTTTATACATACACGCTGACGGAGGAACAGACGGTTTACTTTCTGGCCGGCGATGCCGCGTTTCGGCTGACGGAGGGCGGCGGGCCGGCGGAGGATCCCGGCCTGGCCGGCCGGATCGGCTCGCGGGACGCTGCGGATTCCGGGGTGATCCGGTTCGAGCGGGACGGTGAAGATTTTCTGTTAATATACGGAAAGGCGGCGGGGACGCCCTGGACGCTCGCGGCCGCCGCTCCCGGCCGGCTGCTGCTGGCATCGGCGGGCAGCGGCTTCTGGCGGACCGCGGCGGGCTTCGCCCTTCTGGATGCCGTTTTGCTGCTTCTGCTGTACATTTTTCATCAAGGCTTCGCCTCCCGGTTCCGCGATCTGAAAAAGCGGCTGGCCCAGATGAGCCACGCGGCCAGACACGATCTGCTGACGGCGCTGCCGAATCGGCTGCAGCTCAGGGAGGCGCTCAACGCGCTGATCCGCAGCCATCCGTTCTCCGAGGACCGGCTGATCGGACTCGTGCTCATCGATTTGGACCGTTTCAAGAACGTCAACGATGCGCTGGGCCACAACGTCGGCGACCGGCTGCTGATCGCGGCCGCCGGCCAGCTCGGCGCCGCCTTGCGCCAAGGCCAGCGGCTGTACCGGCTGGGCGGGGACGAGTTCGTCCTGCTGTTCGAAGCGCTGAAGGCCCCCGGGGAAGGCATCGCCGAAGCGGAGCGGGTGCTCGGACGTCTGCGCGAGCCGATTCGGCTCGAACATCACGAATTCATCGTCACGGGCAGCGCCGGCATCAGCTTCTATCCGAAACATGCGGCCAGCGGCGGCGAACTCCTGCGGAACGCCGATCTGGCGATGTACCGCGCGAAGAAGCTGGGAGGCGGCTGCCTCGTCTGCTATGACGAATCGATGGTCGAGCAGACGACGCGCGAGGTGGCGATCGAGCAGCATCTGCGCAAAGCGGTGGCCGAAGGCGAGCTGGCGCTGGTCTATCAGCCGATCCAGGCGATCGCGAAAGGGAAGTGCGGCCTGTTCGCGGAGGCGCTGCTGCGATGGCATTCCAGGGAGCTCGGCCCGGTGCGGCCGGATCTGTTCATTCCGATCGCGGAGAGCACCGGCCTGATCATCGAGATCGGCGAATGGGTGCTGCGGCAGGCATGCACTCAGCTCGGTCTGTGGCGGCGCAGCGGGCTGCCGATCGATCGCGTGTCCGTCAATCTGTCCGCCATCCAGCTCGAACAGCCGGGCTTCGTCGACACCGTGCGGACGATTCTGGCCGAAACGGGCTGTGATCCGGACGGGCTGATGCTGGAACTGACCGAGAGCGCGGTCATCAGCCGGATGGATGTGATCGCCAGGACGCTGCGCGAACTGTCGGATCTCGGCATCCTGATCGCGCTGGATGATTTCGGGATCGGGTACTCGTCGCTTTCCGTGCTGAATCAGTTGGATGTTGACGTGCTCAAGATCGACCGCTCGTTTATCTCGCGCATCCATGACGGCAGCAAGGACAGGGCGCTCGTGAAGGTCATCCTGTCCATCGCGTCGCTGCTCGGCATCGATTCGATCGCCGAAGGGGTGGAGACCGAGGAGCAGCTCGAAATGCTTCGGGGCATGCAATGCACGCACGCCCAGGGGTATCTGCTCAGCAAGCCGCTTGACCGGGCGGAGTTCGAGCGGTATGCGGTCCGTTACCGCAATCCGGGGCTGACGTAGCGGTTCGGCCTGGCATGGTTGCCCGGGCGGAGCGCACATCAAGATACTTCAGCTTTTCGTGAGCAAATATCGTGCATTTGTGCACCATGCTGCGGATACTGCGGGCGGATGCCCGAAGGGTGGAGGTGCGGCGATGAGGGACGATAAGCGTCTGGCGGGAACGGACGGTCAGACGGAAAAAGCCGGCCGGGCGGCGAAACCGGACATTCTGATCATGACGGCGGTGGAGGCGGAACGGGACGCGGTGCTGCGCGGGCTGGCGGGCTGCCCGCGGGCGGAGGTGCGGCTGGGCGGCGTCGGCCCGGCATCGGCGGCCGCGCGGACCGCGGCGGCGCTCGCCGGGGGCGGATGGCGCCTCGTCATCAGCGCGGGGATCGGCGGCGGGTTTGCCGGTGCGGCCGGCATCGGCGACCTCGTGCTGGCCGACGTCATCGCGGCCGCCGATCTCGGCGTCGAGACGCCGGACGGCTTCCTGCCGGTGGACGAGCTCGGCTTCGGCACGTCGCGCATCGCGGCCGATCCGGACTGGTCGGCCCGGCTGGCGCGGCGCATCGAAGCGGCCGGTCTGCCGCTTCGCCGCGGTCCGGTGCTGACCGTCTCGACCGCGACGGGAACGGCCGCCACCGCGGCCGAACGCGCACGCCGCGTGCCCGGCGCCGCCGCCGAAGCGATGGAAGGCTTCGGCGTGGCGGCCGCCGCCGCGGCTGCCGGCGTGCCGGTCGCCGAGCTGCGCGCCGTCTCGAACGCGGTCGGCCCGCGCGACCGCGCCGCGTGGCGCATCCCTGACGCGCTGGCCGCATTGGAATCGGCGTTCGCCGCCGCAAAGGAGGTTTTCGAAAGCAGATGAACACGCTGCGCATTGCTTACTCGCCGTGTCCGAACGATACGTTCGTCTTCCATGCGCTGGCGCACGGCCTCGTGCCCGGGGCGCCGAAGCTGGACGTGACCTACGCCGATGTCGACAAGACGAACCATTACGCGGCCGAATCCGATGATTTCGATGTGCTGAAAATTTCGTACGCCGCCCTGCCCTGGGTGCTCGACCGGTATGCCCTTCTGCCGTGCGGCGGCGCGCTCGGCCGCGGCTGCGGCCCGCTCGTGCTGACGGCCCGCCCGGCCGGTCCGGAGGCGCTCGCGGGCAAGCGGGTGGCCGTGCCGAGCGACCGGTCGACGGCGTACCTGCTGTTCCGCCTTTGGGAGGCCCGGCATGTGCCGGGCGGTGTCGGCGAGATCGTCGTCATGCCGTTCAACCGCATCATGCCCGCCGTCCGGGACGGCGAGATCGCCGCCGGCCTGGTGATCCATGAGGCACGATTCACCTACCATGAATACGGCCTGTCCCTCGTCGAGGACATGGGCCGGTGGTGGGAAGAGGACACCGGGCTGCCGATTCCGCTCGGCGCCATCGTGGCGCGGCGCTCGCTCGACCGCGGGGCGATCGCGTCCTGGATCCGCGCTTCCGTCGAATACGCCTGGGCGCATCCGGAGGCGTCGCGCGATTACGTCATGCGCCATGCGCAGGAGATGAAGCCCGAGGTGGCGCAGGCGCACATTGATCTGTACGTCAACGCGTTCACCGCGGATCTCGGCGAGGAAGGCTACGCGGCGGTCGAAGCGCTGCTCGGCCGCGCCGCCCGGGAAGGGCTCGTGCCGGCGTTCGACCTGTCGGCGCTGCGCTGAATCGCGGCCCGCATCCGGCGCCTTCCCGATGATAAAAACTTCGTCTGTTCCGGCGGAATGGAAGGATGCCGTGAACAGACGAAGTTTTTTTGGTCCGTCCGAGGGGATGGCGTCTGCCGTTTTTCGCTTGCCTCAGGCCGTTCGGCCGACCGGCAGCATCCGCACCACGGCGGCCCCGGCGGCCTGCATGCCCGTCTTCACGATAAGCTGGCCGAGGATCGCGCTGCCGACCGCCTCCCACGGCAGGATGCCGGCGCCGAGCGGCGACAGGCCGATCAGCACGAACAGCACGCTGTCGATGACGCCGCCGGCGAAGCCGCTGTACAGCACGCGCCAGGCCATCGGCAGCTTGAGCCGGCTGTAGATCTCCGTATCCGTCGACTCGGAGACGAGGAACGTCACGGCCGACGCGGCCGTAATCCACAGCGTGTCGCCGAGCAGCCACGACGTGGCGGCGGAGAGCAGCATGGCCGTCAGAATCGCGGCATACGTCCGCTTCCGTCCGATCGCCTGCTGCACGAAATCGCGCAGGATGAACGTCGCGCCGATGAACACCGAACCGGCCGGCACGAGGAACGCACCGAACTCGAGCGGCGCAAAGCGCGCGGTGACGACGTTCGCGATCACGATGGATGCCAGATACAGAAGGATGATTCCGATTCTCATGTCAGCGTCCTCCCTTAACGGTTGTCCACTTTTTCGGGATACAGGTCGTGATGGAGCAACCGGTGTTCCGCCATCGCCTCGTATTTGGTTCCCGGCTTGCCCCAGTTGCAGTACGGATCGATCGAGATGCCCCCGCGCGGCGTGAATTTGCCCCACACCTCAATGTACTTCGGGTCCATCGCTTCAATCAGATCGTTCATGATGATGTTCACGCAATCCTCGTGGAAATCGCCGTGATTGCGGAAGCTGAACAGATACAGTTTCAGCGACTTGCTCTCCACGAGACGCTTGTCGGGAATGTACGAGATGTAGATCGTCGCGAAGTCCGGCTGTCCCGTCATCGGGCACAGGCTGGTGAACTCCGGACAATTGAACTTGACAAAATAGTCCCGCCCCGGATGCTTGTTTTCGAACGTCTCGAGCAGCTTGGGGTCGTAGGTGTACGCATACCGCGTGTTCCGGCTGCCCAGCAGCGTCAAATCCTGCAAGTCTTCGTGTCCTCTTCCGGCCATAAAAAAATCTCCTTTCGCGTGTGGTTCCTGCAGCGAAACGAGATTCGACGAACCGATTCCCATGCAAAACACAAAAGAACGATTGCGACAGGGCGATCGTTCAGCCTTAGTTTTTTATAGAGGGAGTTCGCGAACCTCTCCCGGACGGTGATTCCGGATTTTCTTATGCAGTTGACTTCGTCAGTATAGCATAACGGACCTGCTCTGCCCAGCCCGTCCGCGCTGGAAACAAATCGCTGGACTATTTTCCGGCCGCGCGGGGAAGTTAAGCGGGGAAAGGAGGCGGCGGACATGGCGCGGAGAGGCAGAAGGCGGCCGCTCGTTCCCGGAGCGGGCCCGGCGCTGGAAGCGCTGAAAGCGGAAGTGATGCGCCGCGAAGGCTGGGCGGTCAATCCGGCGCGGCCGGGCGACGTGAAATATGAAGTCGCGCGGTCGATCGGCGTTCCGCTTCAGCCGGGCACGGGCGGCGAGCTGCGCACCGATCAGGCGGGCGCCGTCGGCGGGCGGATCGGCGGACCGATGGTGCGCGAAATGATTCGCATGGCGAAGGAAAGGCTGGCGGAGCGGCAGTGAATCGGGCATCCCTTATCGGGGTGCCTGATTTTTTTTATCAAAGCGGGAAGCGCAGATCGGGGACAGATTGTGTTAAAATAGTTGACACATTGGAGGTGGTATGATGCGTCTGCTGTTGTTGAAACACTTCTCCTTTGATGACGGGTCAGTTTTCTTGACATGGGCAAAAGAACGGGGGTGTCCCGCCGAAGTATTCGAGCCGCCGTCCGGACCGCCGTTCCCGCCGATGGAAAGCTTCGATCTCCTGATCGTGCTCGGCGGTCCGATGAGCGTCTTCGAGGAAGACAAGCATCCGTGGCTGATTGCGGAGAAAGCGTTTCTGCGGGAAGCGATCCGGAGCGGCAAGCGGGTGCTCGGCATCTGCCTCGGCGCGCAAATGCTGGCGGAAGTGCTGGGCGGCCGGGTGTACCGGAACGGGGAAAAAGAGATCGGCTGGCATCCGGTGCGCCGGACGGAAGCGCGCCATCCGCTGCTCGCCGGGCTGCCGGAGATGTTCTGGTCGTTCCACTGGCACGGCGACACGTTCGAACTGCCGGAGGGCGCGGTTCATCTGGCCAGCTCGGGCGCGTGCCGCAACCAGGCGTTCGCCTTCGGCGACCGGCTGCTCGGCCTGCAGTTCCATCTGGAGACGACGCCGGCCTGCATGACGGCCATGACGGAAGCGTGGGCCGACGAACTGGTGCCGGGCCGGTGGATCGAGTCGGCCGCGGCGATGCTGGCGAAAACCGCCCGCTGCGCCGATTCCGCCGCCTGTCTGCGCAAGATACTGGATCGGATGCTCGCGGCGCATGCGGGGGAACGCGCGGCGGGGTGAGCGGGCGATCGGGGGACCTTCGATGCGTCGGACAAGGTGAGCGGCGATCGGGCGACACCGGCTGCCCTGCCGGCGAGCGCGGCCGAATTCGACGGAGCTGCCGCGCCGCCCGAAGCAGGCCGGCCCCGCATCCGGATTGTCACGTCGGCTCGCCGGAATGCGGCTGCAGCCGCTCCATGAATTCGTCCAGGTCGAGCGCGGCCTTGTTCTGGTTGCATTCGCGGCACGCGGTCACGCAATTGACAGGCGTCGTGTGGCCGCCCTTCGCCCGCGGCACGATGTGGTCGATCGTGTCGCCGTACTTCCCGCAGAAATAGCAGGTGTAATTATCCCGTTTCAAAATATACTCGCGGAACGCCTTGTTGCTGTACAGCCTGCGGATCGTCCGGCGGTTCACGACGACGGCGGCATACTCGCGGACCAGCGTGACGGCGGTCTCGAGGTCGGTCTCCTGCCGCCAGCGGCGGCCCTTGTCGGTCCGGCCGCGCATCCAGATGACGCCGGATTTGCCCGGGGACAGCACGGAGGGGTCCGGCCCGACGGGCCGAGGCGGCAGGGGCATCGGCGGCAGGATGGACGCCGCTTTCCGGCGCGTGCGGCGGCCGTTCTCTTCCGGCTTCGCAGTCGCCGCGTCCTCCCGGCGAGCCGAATCCCCGGCGGGCGGCTCCGGGGCGGTCTGCGCCGCCCATGGCTGCGCGCTTGCCTGCTCCGGCGCGGAAGTTTCAACGGTTGCCGCGCCTCCGGCCTGCGCTTGCCGGTGTCTGTTCCGCTTCCGTCCGCCGCGCTTCCCGCGGCGTTTGCGCCGTTTGCCACCCGTTCCGGCACCGGCGTCGACTGCGGGCCCGCCGACGTCCGGCTGCACCTCCGGCGCCACGGGTTGCTGCGCTTCAGCAGCCGCGGACGGCTTGTCCGCTCCAGCCGCCATCGTCGCCCTGGCCCCGGCCGCACCGGCCGCCCGCATCCGGCGGCGGCACTCGCGGCACGCGCCGCGGCGCGAGTTCGGCCCGGCGCGCTGGCCGGTCCGCCGCTGAAATTCCTCGAGCGGCCGCTCGGCATGGCAATAAGTGCATTTTTTGGTCTGCGGATATTCCGCCGCGTCCTGCCGCTTGCGATCCATGCGCCTGATCCTCCGGTCATTCACAATACATCCTTATTATACGCGATCTCCCGGCTGTGATCGAGAAAAGCCCGGCTGCGTTGGGTTGCAGCCGGGCTTCATTGTTCCCGAATCAGATTGCGAACGCCGACACCGCGAACACGGCGGGCGAGTTCCAGTAGATCGTCACCTCGTTGCCGGCGTAGCTGTCCTGGTGGTCGATGTAGCATTGGGCCGGCGGCTTGCCCTGCAAAGCCCCGCGCATGCAGTCGTCCTGCAGGCCCGCGTTCGGCCCGCCCGAGACGAATCCGGGCACCGGATCGTCGATGCCATCCGCGACGCCCGGACGATAATGCGGGTTCCGGTACGCCCTGGAACCGAAGCCGGTCACGAAGCTGACACCCAGCACGTTGCGGCCCATCAGGTAATGGATCTGGTCGAGCGCCGCCGCCCGCCAGGAGATGTCGCCCAGCAACTGGTGGGCGACAAGCAGCAGCATCGCGTCGTTCATGACGAGCATATTGCTGCCCCAGATGTACTCGTGCCGCTCCAGCGATACCCGATAACCTTCGGCGGCGGCAATCGCCGCGATCCGGTCCGCTTCGGCGCGCAGCCCGTCGAGCAGCTCGTCATACAGGGCCGCGTCGGCTTTGTCGCGGCCGTTCAGCAGATAGGCGATCGTGCCGTAGCCGCCCATGTCGGCCCAGCCGAGCGCGTATTTGTCGAAGTCGTCCCGCTTGAACCGCTTGAACGCTTCGTGGAAAACATCCTCGCCGGTCGTGCGATACAGTTCGGCCGCCGCCCAGTACCGTTCGTCGCGGTCGCCGCGCCGGTCGCCGTACTCGCCGGTGAGCACGTCGGGCGGATTCCGGTACCCGGGCGCGTCCGGATTCCGCTCGAGCCAGTCCCACGCCCGGCGGGCCGCCGCCAGGCACCGGTCGGCGCAAGCGGGATCGAACGGCCGGTAAACACGGGCCGCCAGCGCCATGACCGCCGCGAAATCGGCCGTCGCCGTCGGCGAGATCGGCATGACGTACAGGTCGCCAAGATCATCCTCCGCCTTCATGTCCAGCGGGGGGAAGCGGAGCGTCGTCAGCTTGTGATGCACGCCGCCCGTCGCCTCATCCTGCAGTTTGAAAAGAAAATCGAGCTCGTAACGGCACTCGTGCAGCACGTCCGGCATGCGGCCGTCCGTCTCCGGGATCGGGACGGGCCGGCGGAAAGCTTCCGGATAGCTTTCCCAGGCGAGCAGCAGATCGGCGACCGCTTTCGCGGCGGGCACCGTGTACTTGCCGTAGTCGCCGGCGTCGTGCCATCCGCCGCAGCCGTCGATCCGGCGCCCGGGATCGCCGTACACGATGGCGGGCGCCAGGTGGCAGGCGCCGTGCGCCCATTTTCCGGCGAACTCGGGGACAAGGTCCATGCCGCAGCGGAAATAGTAGAATGCCTTGAGCAGGCCGCGATGCAGCTCGTCGTAGGGGCGCTCGGACACTTCGAATTCGGCGGACGATTCGCCGTCCATCTCGATGCGGTAGCGGCCGGGCATGGTCAGGCCGGTGAAATCGCCATGCGCGACGCTGACGCCGCTGTTCGGGTCCGGCACGGCTTCGCCCGTTCGGCCGCAAAATACGGCCTCGCCGGTCGCGGCGTCCACGACTCTGAATGCCCCCGCCTTCGTGAAGCAGGCGATCTTCGCCGCCCGCACGGGGTATCCGATTTGATTGACCGCGATGGAGCAGATATCGTGATTCATCCAATCGCTCCTTCCATTCGATCTGTTGCGTATGCGATAATACAGGAGGATGCAGGCGAGTTCCGCAGAAAAATATCGCTGACAAAACCGGCGCACATTTTTTTGCGAAAGCGCGTACATACGGTTGTTCTCTGATTATAGGCGGTTTGCGGGCATGGAAGTATCAGGAGGACAACTTTTTCTATCACAAATTCAACCTGATCAGAAAGGGGCTGGCGCGCATGCCGGCGATCGAATTCACCGCTCTTCCGCTTCCCCACTACATCCGCGCGGGCTACAGCCTGGCCGGACCGGGGCGGAAGCATCCCGAGCGGTGTGCGATCGGCGAGTTCGACCTGCTTGTCGTCACGCAAGGCTGCTTGTATATTGGGGAGGAAGACCGGCAATATGAAGTGGCGGAAGGCCATGCGCTCATTCTGCGGCCGGATCTGCACCATTATCCGACGGCCGAATGCACGGAGCGGACGGCTTCCTATTGGCTTCATTTCCATACGGCCGGCTCATGGCGAATGACGGATGACGAAGGGGAAGAGGCCGCGGGCGGAGCGGACGATGCGCCGGCGCCGGGCCGGACGTTCCGGATGCAGACGTTCCGGATCCGCGTGCCGCAGTTCAGCCGCCTGGTGCAGCCGGCGAAGATGTACGAGGTGCTGCGGCAGCTCGTTGCGCTCGAGCGCGATTCCCACCTGCATTGGGTGCGCTGGGAGCAGCAGTTCCTGTTCCAGCAGGTGCTGATGATGCTCGCCGCCGGCGCCGACGCGCGTTCGCCGCGTCCGGGCGCCGTGGTGGCGGACCAGGCCGCGTCCTGGCTGCGGAAACACTACCGCGAGCGGCTGACGGCGAAGGATCTCGGCGAGGCGCTCAATTTTCACCCGGTGTACATCGCGCGCTGCATGAAGCGGCAGTTCGGCTGCTCGCCGATGGAGTATCTGCTGCAATACCGGCTCGATCAGGCGAAGCTGCTGCTGCTTCAGACCGATCTGCCTGTCGGCCAGATTGCGCAGGATGTCGGTTTCCAGCAGGCCGCCTATTTCACCGCATGTTTCGTGAAAAATGAAGGGGTGACGCCCCGCGAGTATCGCCGGCGGTTTCTCCAGAATCCCGGCGCGGCGGGGCTTGATCCGATACCGACAACAACGGGAGGCGGGAATTGAGATGGAGAAGACGGCTTACGTAACGGGCTGCGACCGCGGGCTCGGCCTTGCGCTGGCGAAAGTGCTGCTGACCGAAGGGTACCGTGTGTTTGCGGGAAGCTACATCGCCGACTGGCCCGAACTCGGCGAACTGGCGGAGAAGGAGCCGAAGCTGCGCATCGTGCCGCTGGACATCGGCAGCGACAAATCGGTGCAGCGGGCGGCGGACATCGTGAAGGCGGAGACGGACCATCTCGACATCCTCATCAACAACGCGGCCATTTACCGGGACCGCTCGGAGGACATCTTCGGCGATCTGTACTTCGACGACATGCTGAACATGTACAACGTCAACACGCTCGGCACGCTGCGCGTCACCAACTCCGTCATCGACCTGCTGGTGAAGGGCGAAGGGAAGCGGCTCGTCAACATTTCGTCCGAGGCCGGCAGCATCGCCGACAACTGGCGGAAGCGCGAATACGGCTACTGCATGACGAAGGCGGCGGTCAACATGCAGTCCGCGATTCTGCAGAACCATCTGCAGGAATACGGCATCAAGGTGATGTGCTTCCATCCGGGGTGGGTGCGCTCCTGGATGTCGGGCAAGTTCAACGACAAGGCGACGGTCGAGGCGATCGACTCGGCGAAGGGCATCATCGCGCAGGTGCTTCAGCCGCAGGAGATTACGTCGCTGCCGTCGTACACGGACTACACGGGCAAACCGCTGCCCTGGTGATTCGGCCGAATCCAGCGACCGGGAGGAAGGATCGAATGAAGAAGGTCATCGCCCTCGTCGGCGACTATTGGCATGCCGGGGAAATGATCCGGGAAGCGCTCGGGCAGGCGGCGGAATCGGCCGGCTGCATTGCGCTCTCGTTCGCGGAGCACGGGGAGCTTGCGGATCGGCTGAAGGAGCGGCCGGACGCGGTCGTCCTGTTCAAACAGAACCCGCTGAACGGGCCGCAGGAACCGTTCGAGCCGTGGATGTCGCCCGAAATCGAGGCGGCGATCGCCGGGTATGTGAAAGACGGCGGCCGCTGGCTGGCCTGGCATACGGGAATGGCCGGCTATGACAAGGACGGCGCCTACGTCGACATGCTGCGCGGCCGCTTCCTGCACCACCCGAAAATGAACGACGTCACCTACACGCGCGCTTCGGACGGTGCCGAAGTGATGACGTTGTTCGACGAGCATTATTTTGTGGAAGTGGAAGAGTCCAGGACGAACGTGTTCCTGCGCTCGCGCTCGGCGGACGGCGAGTCGCTGGCCGGCTGGGAGCATGACTACGGAGCGGGCAAGGTGTGCTGCCTGACGCCCGCCCATGCCCGCGAAGCGCTGCTCGACCCGAAGTTCCAGGCGTTCCTGGCGGAGCGGCTGCGGCTGCTGTTGGCCTGACCGGACTCACACAGACGGAAATGATGTCAAATCAGATGAAAGCCATTGAAGAGAAAACGGACTTCGACTTCGGCTTCTCGATGGAGTTCGCGAGCCAGGCCGACTACGATGCGTACACCGCGCATCCGGATCACGTGAAGTTCGTCGAGGAGCGGTGGAAGAAGGAGGTCGTCCGCTTCCAGGAGATCGACTTCGTGAACGTCTGAGGCATGCGCTGACGGCGGTGTAATCGTTTCCTATACTTGGGGTGCGCAAGTCCTGCTTGGGATCAAGGCAACCTGCGCGAAAGCGCAAGGACGCAAAGCTGCAGGGGCTAATCGGCGGGATGGACCGGACCTCCGCAATTCGGGCGGACGGACGGTTCGCGCCGCATGCCAGCCAGCTGCCGAACAAGGAAGGAGGCCGCGTTGGGATGGATTCCGCTTTTCCGGAGCGAACATCCGGAAATTCCGTAGCGCACCAGACCGAGGACAGAAAAGGCAGGTTGTGGCCGGCGGCTGCGAATTCGTACAAGGAGGCGGCCGGGAAAGCCGCGGGTCAGCAGTCGGAACAGCCCGGGAACGGGGGGCAGGGAAAGAAGCCGGTACCGGTGCCGCCCGCGCTGATGGTCGGTGCGAAACTGGACGTTCGGGTATAATCGGACTGATCGGCAGAGAACGATTATTATAGGATAAATCCGTTGACAATTTGTTGAACGGCGTGATACTGTACGTCATAAAGATGACACATTGGCAACGGAAAGGAGCTGCGGGCGATGAACGGCAATCGGATGGATCATATCCTCCTTATGCCATCTGGAGGCGAGGTTCATATTGCCCGCGGCCGCTTCATCCCGGCTCCGGCCCATCGCCGGCGGTCTGCCGAATGAAGCGCTGACATGCGCATGCCGCGGGAGGGGCGCGGCGTGTACCCATAACGGGAACTTGGGAGCACATCGCACCTTTTGCGGTGTGCGTTTTGTTTTTGCGGTCGAGATCCAAGGACGGAGAGAGGAGAGACAGACATGCTGGCGGTGCTGCGCAAACTGGGCTGGTTCTTCAAGCTGGAACGCAAACGTTACCTCATCGCCTTTACCCTGCTTCTCGTCAGCGGCCTCATCGAGGTGCTGCCGCCGATGATGGTCGGGGATGCGATTGACGCGATCTATCAGGGCACGATGACGTGGCAGAGCCTGACGACGACGCTGGCGGCGCTTGCCGGCCTGACGGTCATCGTCTATGTCATTTCCTATACATGGCACTACAACCTGTTCGGCGGTTCGTTCGTCGTGGAGCGGATGCTCCGCTCCACGCTGATGCGGCATTTCCTGAAGATGACCCCCGCGTTCTTCAACAAAAACCGCACCGGGGATCTGATGGCGCGCGCGACGAACGACCTGAACGCGGTCAGCCTGACGGCCGGTTTCGGCCTGCTGACGCTGATGGACTCCACGCTGTGGATGGCGCTCTTGCTCTTCATGATGTCCGTCTTCGTCTCCTGGAAGCTGACGCTGATGGCGGTGCTGCCGCTGCCGATCATGGCCGTGCTCGCCAGCGTGTACGGCAGATGGATCCACAACCGGTTCACCGCGGCGCAGGACGCGTTCGGCGACATGAACGAGAGCGTGCTGGAGACGATCTCCGGCATTCGCGTCATCCGCGCCTATGTGCAGGAGCGGGCGCAGGAACGCCGGTTTGCAGCGGTAACCGAAGACGTCTACAAGAAAAATCTGGATGTCGTGCGCATCGAGGCGCTGTTCGAGCCGACGGTCAGAATTTTCGTCGGGGCGAGCTATCTGATCGGCCTCGGTTACGGGGCATACCTCGTCTTCCACAACGAGCTGACGATCGGCGGGCTCGTCACCTTCAACGTCTATCTCGGGATGCTCATCTGGCCGATGTTCGCGGTCGGCGAGATGATCAACATCATGCAGCGCGGCAACGCGTCGCTCGACCGGGTGAACGAGACGCTGAATTACAAGCCGGATGTGCCGGACGTGCCGGACGCGGAAGCGGCGATGGAGACGGAAGCGCCGGAGACGCCGGGCGACATCGTCTTCCGGAACGTGACGTTCCGCTACCCGGGGTCGCCGGTCGACAATCTGCGGGACGTCTCGTTTGTGCTGCGGCAGGGCGGAACGCTCGGCGTCGTCGGGCGGACGGGCGCCGGCAAGACGACGCTGATCCGGCAGCTGCTGCGCGAATATCCGCCGGGCGAAGGCGAGATCACGATCGGCGGCGTGCCGATCGAGCGGATTCCGACCGACCGGCTCAAGTCGTGGTTCGGCTACGTGCCGCAGGAGCAGTTCCTGTTCTCGCGCTCGGTGCGCGACAACATCCTGTTCGCGCGCGACGACGCGGGCGAGGAGGAGCTTGAGCGCGCGATCGAGGCGTCCGCGTTCAAGAAAGACCTGGCCTTCCTGCCGGACGGCCTGGATACGCTCGTCGGCGAGCGGGGCGTCGCCCTGTCCGGCGGCCAGAAGCAGCGCGTCGCGATCGCCCGGGCGCTCGTCCGGGATCCGGAGATTCTGATGCTCGACGACGCGCTGTCCGCGGTGGACGCGCGGACGGAGGCGGAGATCATCGCGAACATCCGGCGCGAGCGGCAGGGCAAGACGACGATCATCGTCACGCACCGGCTGTCCGCCGTCCAGCACGCGGACTGGATCATCGTGCTCGAAGACGGACGGATCATCGAGGAAGGCGCGCATGAGGAGCTTCTGGCGCGCGGCGGCTGGTACAAGGAACAGTACGAAAGGCAGCGGATGGAAGAAGCGGTCGGATCGGAAGCGGGTGATCATGCATGAGCACGGAAGACATTTTCGGGCGGGATCTGGACATCGACCGGGCGTCGGCCGGCAAGGGCGAGACGGTCAGGCGCCTGATCCGGTATGCCATGCTGTACAAATGGCAGCTGCTCCTGGCCATCGTCATGCTGGCCATATCCGTCGCCACCAACCTGGCCGGCCCGTTCGTGGCGAAGCGGCTGATCGACGTGCATATTTCGGGCATCGAGCAGCCGTGGCATGAAGTGTCCGCGGAGGATGCCCATACGGCCGAATACAAAGGCAAGCTTTACAAACGGGCGGACCATTTCGCTCCCGGCGAGGAGCGGGGCGGAGAAGTCCGCATCCTGCAGATCGGGAGGGAATACTACTTCATTCCGCAGCCGGTCGCGTTCGACGGCGCCCGGACGGTGAACGAAGACGGCACGGTCACGATCGAACAGGGCGGGCAGACGGCCGTCTATCCGGCCGAGCGGATCGGCGCGAAGGAGATCTACCGGTTCTACCGTCCCGAAGTCGACGGCATGCTGCGGCTTTGCCTGTTCTATTTCGGGCTGACGGTGCTGTCGGCGTTCTTCGCTTACGGCCAGCGCTACTATCTGCAGGCGGCGGCGAACCGGATCATCCTGAAAATGCGCAACGACGTGTTCGCCCAAGTGAACCGGCTGGCGGTCCGCTTTTTCGACAATCTGCCGGCCGGCAAAGTCGTCTCCCGCATCACGAACGATACGGAGGCGATCCGCGAGCTGTACGTGACGGTGCTGGCGAACTTTTTCACCGGCGGCGTCAACATGGTCGGCATTCTCGGCGCGATGTTCCTGCTGGATGTGCGGCTGGCGGCGATCTGCCTGATCATCATCCCGATCCTGGCGGTATGGATCCGGGTCTACGGCCGGTTCGCCCGGCGGTACAACCGCGTGATCCGCGCGACGCTGAGCGAGATCAACGGCCGGATCAACGAATCGATCCAGGGGATGGCCGTCATCCGGGCGTTCCGGCGCGAGAAGAAGGTGGAGGAAGAGTTCGAGGCGTACAACCACCGGAGCTTCGTCTACAAGAACAAGCTGCTCAGTCTGAACTCGCTGACCGGCTACAACCTGGTCGGCGTCATCCGGAACTTCGCCTATGTGGCGGTCATCTGGTATTTCGGCGCGGAGCGGCTGACCGGTCCGGAGGCGATCGTGTCGCTCGGCGTGCTGTACGCGTTCGTCGACTATCTGAACCGGCTGTTCGACCCGATCGTGAACATCGTCAACCAGCTGCCGAATCTCGAGACGGCGCTCGTCTCGGCCGAGCGGGTGTTCGTCCTGCTCGACGAGCCGGGCGAAGACGTGTCGGATGAACGGATTCCCCGCTATAAGGGCGATGTCGCGTTCCGCGACGTCTGGTTCTCGTACAAGGAAGGCGAACCGGTGCTGAAAGGCATCTCGTTCGAGGCGAAGCAGGGGCAGACGGTCGCGCTCGTCGGCCATACCGGTTCGGGCAAAAGCTCGATCATCAACCTGCTCTTCCGCTTCTACGATCCGGACAGCGGCAGCGTCTCCATCGACGGCGTCGACGTGCGGGATATCCCGCGGCAGGCGCTCCGGGCGCATATGGGCATCGTGCTGCAGGATCCGTTCCTGTTCACCGGCACGGTCGAATCGAACATTACGATGGGCGATTCCCGGATCACGCGCGAGAAGGCCGCGAAGGCGCTGGCCGAAGTCGGCGGCGACCGGGTGCTGAAAGCTCTGCCGCGCGGCATCGACGAGCCGGTGCTGGAGAAGGGCAGCACGCTGTCGGCCGGACAGCGGCAGCTGATCTCGTTCGCCCGCGCGCTCGCGTTCGACCCGGCGATCCTCATCCTGGACGAGGCGACAAGCAACATCGATACGGAGACGGAAGCGATCATCCAGGAAGCGCTCGAGGTCGTCAAGCAGGGGCGGACGACGTTCATCGTCGCGCACCGTTTGTCGACGATCAAGAACGCCGATCTGATTCTCGTGCTCGACCGCGGCGTCATCGTGGAGCGGGGAAATCACGAGTCGCTGATGGAGCGGCGCGGCAAGTATTATCAAATGTATCAGCTGCAGCAGGGAGAGGCTTCCGCCGCGGGCGCCGCGGCAGGCGCCGGACCGGCAAAGTGAAGAGGACGGGGAACCCCGGGACCGCATGAAGCGGGACCGGGGTTTTCTGTTTCTGAAACTCGGAAACTCATACACAAAAAAAGATGGAGGATACCCAACGGCCGTATCCTTATCCGCTTACAACATCGGCTCTATAATACTGATGGCGTTTACAATACATGTGCATGGCAAGACGGATATGCATTGAAAAGGGAGGAAGGAAAGAAAAAATGAAACGGACGCTGGCACTGATTACGGCAATCATCATGCTCGCTTCGCTGCTTGCCGCTTGCGGCGGAGGCAAGAACGACAACAAATCGGGCGCGGGCTCGAACGGCGGCTCCTCGAATACGTCGAGCAACACCGGCGGCAGCTCGGGCGGCTCCGGCGGCTCGGGCGGGAAGATCAAGATCAACCTCTGGTCGTTCACGGACGAAATTCCGAAGATGGCGGAAAAGTACGTTCAACTGTTCCCCGAGAAGAACGTCGAATTCAATCCGACCATCATCGCCACCACGGAAGGCGCGTATCAGCCGGCGCTTGACCAGGCGATTGTCGGCGGAGGCAGCGACGCTCCGGACATCTATGCTGCCGAAGCGGCGTTCGTTCTGAAGTACACGCAAGGCGACATGTCCGATTTTGCGGCTGCTTATGCCGATCTGGGTCTCACCGACGACATGGTGAAGGAAGCCGGCATCGCCGAGTACACGGTTGAAATCGGCTCCAAGGACGGCGTGCTGAAAGCGCTTGGCTATCAGGCAACCGGCGGCGCGTTCATCTATCGCCGCTCGATCGCTAAGGATGTCTTCGGCACAGACGATCCGCAAGTCATCAAGGACGAGATCGGCCCGGGTTGGGACAAATTCTTCGAAGCGGCCGAGAAGCTGAAAGCGAAAGGCTATGCGATCGTCTCCGGCGACGGCGACATCTGGCACCCGATCGAGAACAGCTCGGACCAGGGCTGGATCGTTGACGGCAAACTGCACATTGATCCGAAGCGTGAAGCATTCCTCGACATGTCCAAGCGTCTGAAGGACAACGGTTATCACAACGACACCCGCGACTGGCAGGAAGCCTGGTTCGCCGACATGAACGGCAGCGGTCCGAAACCGGTATTCGGTTTCTTCGGTCCGGCATGGCTCATCAACTATGTCATGAAGGACAATGTGGGCGACACCTTCGGCGACTGGGCGGTCACCGAGCCGACGACGGGCTTCTTCTGGGGCGGCACCTGGCTGCTGGCCAACAAGGAAGTGCTCAAGGACGAAGCGAAGAAGCAAGCGGTCGCCGACTTCATCAAGTGGGTAACACTGGATACGTCCGAGACGGGTCTGCAATACTTCTGGGCGAACGGCACGATGGTCGAAGGCGAGCAAGGCACGAAGGACTCCGTCGCATCCTCCGTCGTCATGGAGAAATCGAACGGCGAACTCGACATCCTCGGCGGTCAGAACATGTTCGACGTGTTTGTGCCGGCGAACGCCAACGCAACGGGCAAAAACCTGACGCAGTATGACGAATCGATCAACCTCATTTGGCGCGACCAGGTCCGCGAGTACGCTGCCGGCAACAAGAGCCGTGAGCAGGCGCTTGCCGACTTCAAGAAACGGGTCAAAGACGAACTGGGCATTGACAGCGAGTAAGGGCGCCTTGACGGGGCGGCGGGTAGGTATCCCCCGCCCCTTTAACATCATCGGGAGGTGATCGATTTTGCGCCGGCGCAGCAAACTCCACTATTCCAGGTACGGCTATCTCTTCTGCCTTCCCTTCGTATTGGCGTTCCTGGTTTTTTCGCTGTATCCGATCCTGTACACGGCATTCATCGGGTTTACCGACATGAAAGGCGTCGTCCCGAAAACGCCCCACATTCTGGACGATCCGCTGGAAAACTTCAAAAACCTGCTGTTCGAAAATGAGCTGTTCCGGATGTCGCTCATGAATACGGCGCTCATCTGGATCGTGAACTTCATCCCGCAACTGGGGCTCGCGCTCCTGCTCACCGCCTGGTTCACGAACAAGCGCCTCAAACTGCGGGGACAGGGCGCGTTCAAAATTCTGTTCTACATGCCGAACATCATCACGGCCGGCACGATCGCCGTGCTGTTCAGCTCGCTGTTCGCGTATCCGATCGGCCCGATCAACAGCATGTACCAAATGTTCGGCTGGTCGAACGAGGCGATCAATTTTCTCCAGGACAAGACGACGGCGAGGGGGATCGTGGCGTTCATCCAGTTCTGGATGTGGTACGGCCATACGATGCTGATCCTGATCGCGGGCGTGCTGGGGATCAACCCGGCGATCTATGAGGCGGCGGCCATCGACGGCGCGAACGGATTCCAGACGTTCTTCCGGATTACGCTGCCGAGCCTCCGGACGATCATGCTGTTCACGCTGATCACGTCGATGATCGGCGGTCTGCAAATGTTCGACATTCCGCAGTTGTTCTTGGCGGGCCAACCGGACAACTCGACCTACACCGCCACGATGTTCATCTATTCGCAGGCATTCAGGGGCAGCTACCTGTACAACCGCGCAGCCGCGGCCAGCATGATTCTGTTCGTGATCGCGGCCGTACTGTCGGCGTTCCTGTTCTATCTGATGCGCGACCGCGACGCGGCGCGTCTCAAACGGGAAGAGCGGCGGATTCGCAAAGCGGCGAAAGCGGCGTCACAAGGGGGCGTAACGCATGCATAGTCAACTGAGGAAGAGCAACGCCATCGCCCTGAACATCAATCGAACAATCATTTATATCGTCTGCATCTTCCTGGCTCTGCTCAGCATCGCGCCATTCTGGATCATGTTCGTGAACGCGACGCGTTCGACGTCGGAGATCCAGCAAGGCTTGGCCATTCTGCCTTCGGGGCATCTCATGAGGAACCTGGAGATTCTGCTCGACAAGAGCTTCGATCCGATCACCGGGTTCGTGAACTCGTTCATCATCGCCGCGGGCGCGACGTTGTGCGCGGTCTATTTCTCGGCCTTGACCGCGTACGGGCTTGTGGCGTACAATTGGAAGCTGCGGCAGCCGTTCTTCACGTTCATCATTCTCGTCATGCTGATTCCGGCGCAGGCCAGCGCCGTCGGGTTCTATCAGTTCATGTACCAGCTCGGCTGGACGAACAATCATCTGCCGCTCATCCTGCCCGCGATTGCGTCGCCGGCGATCGTGTTCTTCATGCGCCAGTATCTGCTCGGGGCGCTGTCGTTCGAGATCGTGGAGTCGGCGCGGGTGGACGGATCGGGCGAATTCGGCACGTTCAACCGGATCATCCTGCCGATCATGATGCCGGCGGTGGCGACGCAGGCGATCTTCGTCTTCGTGGCGAACTGGAACAACCTGTTCATGCCGCTCATTCTGCTGACACAGAAGGAGAAATACACGCTTCCGATCATGGTCAGCCTGTTGCGCGGCGACATTTACCGGACGGAGTACGGTTCCATCTATCTCGGACTGTCGCTGACGGCAATCCCGCTGTTCATTATCTACTTCCTGCTGTCCCGATACATCATCGAAGGCGTGGCGTTGGGCAGCGTGAAGGAGTAAGGTCAACCGAGCCTGCGCAGCAGCGGCTCGACCTGTTCCGTCCAGCCGCTGTCGGCCTCGTCGGCAAGCAGCGTATGCCAGCCGAAGGTTTCCGCCGCGCGCAGGTTGTCCGGGTGGTCATCGACGAACAGGACGGGCGCGCCGGGCGTTATCTTCGCAGATGCCGTCTCGTAGATTCTCGGGTCCGGCTTGAAGAAGCCGGCCTCGCTTGAAATCGTAATGCCGGAGAAAAGCCGGATGCGGTGATCCAGCTGCGGCAGGAGCCATTCCGCGCGGTGGTTGCTCAGAATATGCAGATCGGCGAGGCTGCTCCATGCCTGAAGATGATTCAGCGCCGGGAGCGGCTTCATGCTGTCCAGAAGCGCCTGACGGGCCGATGCAATATCCAGGCCGGGCCAGGCGGCGGACAGCCAGGCTTCCTCTCGTCGTGCCCGATGCGAATGGCCGCGTCGGGCCTCTTTCTGTCTTGTGTGACCCAAGACCGCCGGTTACCGGGCGGTCTTCTCGTTATCATGCGCCCTTATGGTCCGGGGCAAGGCCGAGGGAGGCGAGCGCGGACAGCACCCGCGCTTTCAGCGCCTGCTTCGCCTCCGGCTCGAGGAAGGCCGCATCCGCCGCGTTCAGGACGAGCGCCGCGATCTCCCGCGGCGCCATGTCCAGCCGCTCATGCAGCAGCCGGTACTCGTCCGCGATCGTCGTGCCCGATACCGTCGGATTGTCCGTGTTCGCCGTGACGACGAGCCCTTCGGCCGCGTAGCGGCGGAGCGGGTACGCGGCCCACCCGGGAACCGCCCGCGTCTGGATGTTGCTCGTGGGACACATCTCGAGCGGAATCCGGCGTTCTCTGAGCATTGCGAGTATCTCCGGGTCCTCCCGGGCGCGGACGCCGTGGCCGATCCGAACGGCGCCGAGCCGTTCGACGGCTTCGCGGATGCTCTCGGGTCCGGCCGCTTCGCCGGCGTGAATCGTGACCGGCAGGCCGAGCGCGGCGGCCGCTTCGAACACCCGTCGGAAGGCGGATGTCGGGAAGCGCGACTCGTCCCCGGCAAGGTCGACGGCGCCCACGCCGTGCCCGGCGAAACGCGCGGCCGCCTCGACGGCGGCGATGTTCAGCGCCTCGTCGTGATGGCGCATGCAGATGACGATGGCGCGCGCCGGGATGCCGCATTCGGCTTCGCCGCGCCTGAGGCCCGCGATGACGCTGCGGATGGCGTCGTCCGCGCTCAAGGATTCCCGGGTATGCAGCATCGGGGCGAAGCGGACTTCAACGTACAGGCCGCCGCTGTCCGCCGTCTGCCGCACGCATTCGAAGGCGGCAAGCTCGAGCGCTTCCGCATCCTGCAGATGGGGAAGCACGAAATCAAACCTGGTCAGGTACTCGGTCAGGTTCGCGTTGTCGGGCGCCGCCTGCATGTACGGCAGCAGCCGCTCCGGCTCCGTCTCCGGAAGCGGTCGCTTCCGCTCGCGGGCCAGGCGGATCAGCGTCTCCGGCCGGACGCAGCCGTCCAGATGGAGATGGAGATCGATCTTCGGCATGGCCGCGATCAGGTCCAAAGGCCTGGTCATCAAGAACTTCCTCCTCTCATTGTCTGCGCGGTCTCCGGGCGGCAACGTCTCCCGGCAGCGCCTTGTTTTTCCCCCATCGTAATGGCAGCCGGGGGCCGTGTCAACTTGCTTAACAAGCATAGACATTCGCGCGGGATTTTCGGATAATGGAAATATAAGTGTTAACACAATGTAATGCCGAGGTGGGGAAAGTTGAAGCTGACTTATTATGGCCACAGTTGTGTTCTGGTCGAAACATCCGGCCGGAGACTCATTATCGATCCGTTCCTGACCGGCAATCCGACGGCGCCGGTTGCCGCCTCCGAAGTCCGGGCGGACTATGTGCTGCTCACGCACGGGCATAACGACCATGTCGGCGACGCCTTTGAAATTGCGAAACGGTGCGATGCGGTCGTCATCGCGCCGTTCGAACTGGCCACTTATGCCGGCTGGCAAGGCTGCAAGATGCATCCGATGCATATCGGGGGCGGGCACGAGTTCGATTTCGGCACGGTGAAGCTGACGCCTGCGCTGCACGGGTCCGGCTATGAAGTGGCGGGCGAGCAGCGCTTCGTCTATATGGGCATGCCGTCGGGCCTGCTTCTGACCAGTGAAGGCCGAACGATCTATCACGCGGGCGATACGGCGCTGTTCGGCGACATGAAGCTCATCGGTGAGCGCCATTCGATCGACCTCGCGTTCCTGCCGATCGGCGACAATTTCACGATGGGACCGGACGATGCGCTGACGGCCGCGGAATGGCTCCGCGCGGCCCGGGTCGTTCCCGTCCATTACAATACGTTCCCGCTCATTGAGCAGGACGGGCAGGCATTTGCCGGCCGGCTGAAAGCCGCCGGCATCGAAGGGATTCCGCTGGCGCCCGGCGAATCGATCGAACTGTAAGCGGCTTGCCGCTTTGCAAGCCGCATGCGCGGCGCGTCGGCGGCCCAGGATGAAGCCGCCTCATCCCGACGTCCGGATGTAAACGATTCCAACCACGCAAAAGGGGTGAGCGGGATTGCGATACTTGCTGAAATATTTGAAACCGTATCGTCTGGCCGCGGGCATTGCCCTCATCCTGATGCTGGTGGAACTCGTCGTCGAGCTGTGGCATCCGGTTCTGATGGCCCGCATCATCGATGAAGGCATCCTGCCCCGGGATACCGGCGCGGTGCTCAGGATCGGCGCCTGGATGACGCTGCTTGCGCTGCTCGGCTTCGCTTCGGGCATCGTGAACAGCTACTTCGCCGCGCATGTGAGCCAGGGCTTCGCCTTCGACGTCCGCGCCGGGATGTACGAACGCGTGCAGTCTTTTCCTTACGCCGTGTTCAGCCGCTTCTCCGCCGCAACGCTCATGACCCGGATGACGAGCGATGTCGCCCAGGTGCAGAACGCGGTGTTCATGAGCCTGCGCGTCATGATGCGGGCTCCGCTGATCATGGCCGGCGGCCTTATCATGGCGCTGGCCATCAATGTCCGGCTCGGACTGGTCCTGCTCCTGATCTCGCCGGTGCTGTTCACGGTTCTCGTCTGGATGATGAACCGCGGGTTCAAGCTGTTCCAGGCGGTGCAGGCCCGGCTGGACCGGACGAACGGGCTGCTGAGGGAAAACCTGCTCGGCATGCGGCTCATCAAGGCGATGGTTCGCTACGCCCGCGAGCGGGAGCGGTTCATGCAGGCGAATGAAGATCTGATGACGCGCACGATCTCCGCCATCCGGGTCGTCGAACTGACGGTGCCGGCTCTGCTTATGGTCATGAATGTCGGCATTCTATTGCTGCTCTGGTTCGGCAGCGCGGAAGTGCAGGCGGGCCGTGCGGAAGTCGGCGAGATCGTCGCCGTTGTCAACTATGCGATGCGCATCATGGCCGCATTTTCCATGCTGTCCTGGATCGTGACAGGTCTGGCCCGGGCGAGGGCGTCGGCCGGCCGGATCACGGAAGTGCTGAAGACGGAGGAGAAGGAGACGACGACTCGCGCAGAAGGCTCCGGCGAAGACGGGAGGCAGGAGAATGCGGCCTCGTCGCCTTCCGCTCCGGACGAAGGCGCGGAGATCGCGTTCGAACGCGTCACATTCCGCTATCCGGGAATGGCCGACCCTGCGCTGGACCGGATCTCGTTCACCGTTCGGCCGGGCCAGACGGCGGCCATTCTCGGCGCGACCGGCTCCGGCAAGTCATCGCTCATCCAGCTCATCCCGCGGCTGTTCGATCCCGACGAAGGCGCCGTGCGGATCGACGGACGGGATGTCAGAACCTGCGATCCGGAATGGCTGCGCGCGCAAATCGGCTATGCGCCGCAGGAAGTGGTGCTGTTCTCGGGGACGGTGCGCGACAACCTGCTCTGGGGCAAGGATGACGCCAACCGGGAGGAGATTGTGGAAGCGGCGCGCGCCGCGCAGATCCATGAGACGATCATGCGGCTGCCGAACCAGTACGAGACGATGATCGGGCAGAAGGGCGTCAATCTGTCCGGCGGCCAGAAGCAGCGGCTCTCGGTGGCGCGGGCGCTCCTTCGCAAGCCGCGGGTGCTGCTGCTCGACGACAGCACGAGCGCCCTCGACGCGAAGACGGAGGCGGCGCTGCTGGCCGCGCTGAAAGCGTACCGCTGCACGATTCTGCTCGTCACACAGAAGATATCGGCGGCCATGCAGGCGGATGTTATCCTTATCCTTGAGGACGGCCGGCTTCACGCGATGGGGACGCACGAAGAGCTGCTCCGGACGTCGCCGCTGTATGCGCGCATCATCCGGTCGCAGTACGGAGAGGAGGCGGCACACCGTGGCTGACCGCGGCGGCAAGCGCGGGCAGCGGCCGAAACAATGGGTTCCGACCCTGCTCCGCATCTGGTCGTATCTGGCCGATCACAAACGGCTGCTCACGGCCATCTTCGCCATGACGGCGATCAGCTCGACCCTCGGGCTGCTCGGCCCCTATCTGCTGGGCAGGGCGATCGACGATTATTTTGTGCCCGGCGATTACAAGGGGCTCGCGCTGCTGATCCTCGTGCTCGGCGCATCCTACATCGCGCAGGGCGCGGCCGGCTGGCTGCAGAACTTCTGGATGATCGGCGTCGCGCAGCGCACTGTCGCGAAGCTGCGGGCCGATCTGTTCGACGCGCTCCACCGGCTGCCGATCGCGTACTTCACGAAGCGGCAGCACGGCGAACTGATGAGCCGCATGACAAGCGACATCGAGAACGTGAGCCAGACGCTGAACAGCTCCTTCATCCAGCTCATCTCCAGCCTGCTCACATTCGCGGGGATGCTCGGGCTCATGATCTGGCTCAGCCCGATCATGACGCTGATCACGCTGACGATCGTGCCGGTCATGTTCGCCGGCATGCGCTGGATCACGAACCGGACCGGCCGTTATTTCAAGGAGACGCAGCGCAACACGGGAGCGCTCAACGGTTTCGTTGAGGAAACACTATCCGGGCAGCGCATTGTGAAAAGTTTCTCGCGCGAGCGGGCTGTCATCGACGCGTTCATGGCGAAGAACGCCAAACTGCGCGAGTCCGCTTACCGGGCGCAAGTCTATTCCGGCTTCATCCCGAAGCTGATGAACATGCTGAACAACTTGAGCTTCGCCGTCGTCGCCGGGGCCGGAGGCCTGCTCACGCTGAAAGGGATCGTCTCGGTCGGGATCATCGTGACGTTCGCCGAGTACGCGCGGCAGTTCACCCGGCCGCTGAACGATCTGGCGAACCAGTTCAACACGTTCCTGTCGGCCGTCGCCGGCGCGGAACGGGTATTCGAGGTGATCGACGAACAGGAGGAGACGGTGGACGAACGGGGTGCGGTGCCGATCGGACAGGTGAAGGGCGAGATCGTCTTCGACAACGTCTCGTTCTCCTACGAGCCGGGCGTGCCGACGATCGAAGGCGCATCGTTCCGCGTCGCCGCGGGTGAAATGATCGCCCTGGTCGGACCGACCGGCGCGGGCAAGACGACGATCGTGCAGCTGCTTGCCCGATTCTACGAGCCGGACAGCGGGCGGATTCTGATTGACGGCCGGGACATTCGCGGCATTACGCGCAAGTCGCTCCGGAAAGCGATGGGATTCGTGCCCCAGGACGTCTTCCTCTTCGAGGGGACGATCCGGGAGAACATCCGTTACGGCCGGCTCGACGCGACGGATGAGGAAGTCGAACAGGCGGCCCGGGAAGCGAACGCGCACCGGTTCATCATGAAATTGCCGCACGGATACGATACGATGCTGCGGCAGGACGGCAGCGGCATCAGCCAGGGACAGCGTCAACTGCTGGCCATCGCGCGCATGATCCTTGCCGATCCGGCCATCCTCGTGCTCGACGAGGCGACGAGCAGCATCGACACGATTACGGAATTACATATCCAGGAGGCGCTGTACCGGCTGATGGCCGGGCGCACGAGCATCGTCATCGCGCACAGGCTGAACACGATCCGGCGTGCTGACCGCATTCTGGTGCTGGACAGAGGCCGCATCATCGAGCAGGGGAGCCACGAGGAATTGATGGCGCTTTCCGGTTTCTACAGCAGCCTCGTGCGCAGCGGGCAGCAGGCGGCATTCGCAGGCTCGGAATAAGCAGTGGTGTACGCGGATCCCGCGAATAGCGTATAAGCAGCATCAATCAACCAGGCCATTCGGATTCGATACGGGAGCGTGCAGCGATGCGGAATCGGAAGGAACGGGAACACGGCAGCCGCATGACGGGTGACCTGTTCGCCCCGCTCATCCGGCAATCGGATGACATCTACGTCAGCTTGAATTCGGACATGACTATCGAATACGTATCGCCGTCGGTCGAACGCGTGTTGGGATACCGTCCGGAAGAAGTGACGGGCAAGTCGGGCGTGCTGTACATTCTGCCCGAAGACCTGTCGCGGATCGGGATTCATCTCCTGCCCGCCGACCAAGACGACGGAACGGAAGAAGCAGCAGCATCATCAGTGCCGCATGTCGCCGAAGTGACGGAGGATTATCAGGCGAACTTCGGCGTTCGGGATATCCGCGTGCGCCATCGGGACGGCCGTTACATCTGGTGCAGGGCAACGTTCAGCATCGTGCGGGACGAGCTGGGTGGGGTCGAGCGGATCGTCGCCGTGGGCCGCGATATTTCGGACAAGAAACGGTCGGAAGAGGAACTGCGGCGAAGCAGGGCAAGTCTGCAGCTTGCGCATCGATGTGCGGGTCTCGGCCATTTCGAATGGTATCCCGAGACGAATGAATTGTACTGGTCCGACGAAATGTACGCCGTCTTCGGCTTCAGCCGGACCGATTTCGCCAGCGATTGGGAAGCGTACGAGAAGATCGTGCATCCCGAGGACAGACCCGTTCTGCGGGAATATTTTGTCGAGCGGCTCGGGCGCGAATCGGACCAAGAACTGAAGTGCGAATATCGCATCTTCATGCCGGACGGGAGCGTCCGGACCATTCAGACGATCGGCAAATGGATGAGGGACGAGTACCGCCAAGCCCCGCTGCTGGTCGGCATCGTGCGGGACATTACGATCGAGAGCCGGACCGAGGAGCTGCTGCGCACGTCGGAGAAGCTGAAGATGGCCGGACAGCTTGCCGCGGGCATCGCCCATGAGATTCGCAACCCGCTGACATCGCTGAAAGGTTTCTCCAAGCTGCTCCGCAAGGCGACCGGCGAGCAGGCCGACCGGTATTACGAGATCATGGACCAGGAATTTGTCCGGATCGAGATGATCCTCGGCGAGCTGCTCGTGCTGGCCAAGCCGCAGGCCTCCGTCTACCAGGATTGGGACATCCGGCTGATCGTGCACGAGGTCGCCGATCTGCTCAGCAGCCAGGCCATTCTGAACAACGTGATCATCCAGGAGCAGGCGACTCCGGAAGCGTGCATCGTCCGCTGCGACAAAAATCAGCTGAAGCAGGTGTTCATGAACGTCGTGAAAAACGCGATCGAGGCGATGCCGTCCGGCGGCCTGCTGATCATCTTAATCGAGCGGGATGAAACGGACGTGCTCGTGCACGTCATCGATCAGGGAAGCGGCATTCCGGAAGACCAGCTGCGCCGGCTCGGGGAGCCGTTCTTCACGACGAAGGAGAAGGGTACGGGTCTCGGACTCATGATCAGCCACAAAATCATCGAGGAACACGATGGGAATATCCGTTATGTCAGCCGGAGCGGTGAAGGAACGACCGTGTCAATCCGGCTGCCGCAGTCTTGTGCGGAACGATAGAAGCCGCCCGCCGCGAGAGTGGCAGACTCCCGCGGAGCGCGGCTTTTATTCTTTGCGGGCGCCGGGAATCGCGTTTGACGGGGCCAGAGGGGATGTGATAAAGTTTTACTGTAAAATTGTTCGATCGTCGAACTATCTTCGGACGGCAGGAGGGGAGGGACGAGCGGTGAAGCGCGAGGCAGGAGACGGGCAGATGGATCAGGATCTGCTGGCCTCCATTATCAAGAGATATGAGGAAGCGACGTACCGCATGCATCGGCGTGTGAACACCCTGCTGCGCAGGTGCATCGGCGATGAAGACATCACGCTGGATCAATATTTGGTCATCCGCTATCTTCGCATGAAAGGCCGGTCAATCTCATCGGAGCTGGCCGACGTGTTCGGCGTCGGCAAAAGTTCAATTACGGCGATCATGACGCGGCTGTCCGACAAGCGGCTGATCGAGCGGATTCCGGACGTGAAAGATCGGCGGGTCATCTATCTGTCGCTGACCGAGGCGGGCCGGAAGCTGGCCGAGATGATCGATGACCGGATAAGGGAGCGGCTGTCGACGGTCATGAACCAATTCAGCCGGGAAGAAGCGCTGCAATTTGTCGGCACCTGCGAGAAGGTGGCGGAAGTGTTGGCGGATATGGAAGGAAGGGGAAGAGCAACCATATGAGACAAATTGTAAGATGGCGCTGGCTGGTGCTGGCGCTTTGGCTTGCCGCGGCGGCGGGCCTGCTTATGACGTCGCCGAATCTGGCCGAACTGGTGCGGGAGCACGGGCAGATTTCGGTGCCGGACGGCTATCCGTCCGTCATCGCTGACGAGATGCTTGCCGATATGGGGGAAAGCGGGAATTCGACGGTTCTCGTTTTCCACCGCGAGTCAGGCTTGTCCGACGACGATCTTGAGGCGGTGAAAACCGGGATTGAGAAGCTTCAGCACGACGGCGGCACGTATGGCGTCGTGTCGGTGACGTCGCCGTTCGACAGCGAAGAACTGGCGGCGAAGATGATATCCGAAGACGGGACGACCGTGCTCGCCTTGCTGAATGTCGAGTTCGGCGACCGGACGGCGGAGGAACAGCAGGATGTGCTGTACGGCGCGCTGTCGGACATCGACGTCGACCACTATATCACCGGCGGCTGGGTCATTGCGGAAGATGTCATCCAGAGCTCCGAGGAAGGCGTGAAGAAGACCGAGCTCATTACAATCGTCTTCATCCTCGTCATTCTGATCGTGGTCTTCCGGTCGGTCGTCGCGCCGCTCATTCCGCTGCTCACCGTCGGGCTCAGCTATCTGGTGTCCCAGTCGGTCGTGGCCTACCTGGCGGAGTACGCGGACTTCCCGCTCTCCAACTTCACGCAGATCTTCATGGTCGCGGTCATGTTCGGCATCGGGACGGACTACTGCATTCTGCTGATCAGCCGGTTCAAGGAGGAGCTGGCGCAAGGCGGCGGCAAGGTCGACGCCATTCTCCGCACTTATCGGACCGCCGGAAAGACGGTGCTGTTCGCGGGGCTGGCGGTGCTCGTCGGCTTCACGTCGATCGGGCTGTCGACGTTCTCGCTGTACCGTTCCGCCGTCGCGGTCGCGGTCGGCGTCGCGGTCATGCTGATCGCGCTCGTCACGATCGTTCCGTTCTTCATGGCGGTGCTGGGCAAGGCGCTGTTCTGGCCGCTGCGGGGTTCGCTGGAGCATAAGGAGAGCCGGCTGTGGGGCACCGTCGGTTCGTTCGCCCTCCGGCGGCCGCTCGGCGCGCTGGCGATCATCGCCGTGCTGGCCGTGCCGCTGCTCGTCGGCTACAAGAACGCCGTCACGTTCAACCAGCTCGACGAGATCGGCGATCGCTACGGTTCGGTGCGCGGGTTCAACATTATTTCGGACAGTTTCGGTCCCGGGGAGACGCTGCCCACGACGGTCGTCTGGCGCAGCGAGACGCCGCTCGACACGCCGGAAGGGCTGGCTGCGGTCGAACAGGTGTCGCGCCGGCTGCTGGAGACCGAAGGCGTGGCGTCGGTGCGCAGCGCCACCCGGCCGACCGGCGAGCCGCTTGAGCAGCTGCAGGTGGTGAGCCAGGTGTCGGAGCTGGACAGCGGTCTCGAGCAGGGCGGAGACGGGCTGAGCCAGATCGGCGCCGGGCTGGAGGAAGCGAGCGAGGAGCTGGCCGCGAACGCGCCGCGGCTTGAGGAAGCGGTAGGCGGCGCCGAAAAGCTGGCGCAGGGCACGAGCGAGCTGAAGGCCGGACTCGAGCAGCTCGAGGGCGGGCTGCGCCAGCTCGAACAAGGGCTGCGCAGCGGCGAAGCCGGCGCGGGCGAGCTGGCGTCCGGCGCCGCGGAAGCGCAGGCGGCCGCCGAACAACTGGCCGCCGCAGCGGAAGAATTGCTCGCCGGATACGGGCAAATGGCAGACGGCCTGGATCAACTGAAGGCCGGCTATGACGAGATCGCAAGCAAGCACGATGAACTGACCGGGGGGCTGGCCGGGCTGTCGGCCGGACTTGACGGACTGCCGCAGAAGTATCCCGAACTGGCGGCGGACGAAGATTTTCTGCGCCTGCAAGGCACGGCGAAGCAGCTGCACGAAGGCGCGGCCCGGCTCGGCGCGGCGCTGGCGCAGCTGAATGAGCAGCTCGGCGGGCTGGGCGCCGGCCTGGAGCAGGCGAACGAGGGGCTGCGCCAGGCGGCCGCGGGCCAGCGGGAATTGGCCGGCGGGCTCAAGCAGATTGCCGCGGGACTGAAGGAACTGCAGTCGGGCATCGCGCAGGCCGCCGCCGGCCAGGGCGCCATCCTGGAGCGCCTCCCCGAGATGAAGGGCGGCGCGGCGCAGCTCGCGGACGGCCAGGCCGAGCTGGCGGACGGCCTGGCCGGGCTGATCGATCAGCTCGGCGAGCTGACCGACGGCCTCGGGCAATCGGCGGACGGCATCAAGCAGGTGACGGCCGGCCTGGAGTCGGCGCGGGAATATTTGACCGGTCTGTCCTCGTCGCCCGACCCGCAGCTGGCGGGCTGGTATCTGCCGGAGGAAGCGATCGCTTCGGAAGAGTTCCGGCAGGCGCTCGACATCTATATGAGCAGCGACCGGCGGACGGTGAAGTTCGAGGTCGTGCTGGAACACCATCCGTACTCCGTCGAGGCGATGGATACGGTCGACCGGCTGTCGGCCGCCGCGCCGGGCATGGCGGAAGGCACGCCGCTGGAAGGCGCCGATGTCGCGGTCGGCGGCATCTCGAGCGTGAACAATGACCTGCGGCATGTGACCGCGGACGACTATTCGCGCACGGTCACGCTGATGCTGATCGGCCTGGTGCTCATCCTCGTCGTCCTGTTCCGCTCGCTGGTCATGCCGATTTACCTCGTGCTGTCGCTCATCCTGACCTACTACATGTCGGTGGCGGCGGCGGAAGTGCTGTTCGTGCGGATGCTCGACATGACGGGCCTCGGCTGGGCGGTGCCGTTCTTCGCCTTCGTCATGTTGCTGGCGCTCGGCACCGACTACAGCATCTTCCTGATGGACCGGTTCCGCGAATACCGGGATCTGCCGGCCGGCGAAGCGATTCTGAACGCGATGAAGAACATGGGCTCCGTCATCGTGTCGGCGGCGATCATTCTCGGCGGCACGTTCGCGGCGATGCTGCCGTCGGGCGTCATGTCGCTGCTGCACATCGCGACTATCGTACTGGCCGGGTTGTTCCTCTATGCGCTCATCATGCTGCCGCTGTTCATACCGGTCATGGTGCGGCTGTTCGGATCGTTCAACTGGTGGCCGTTCATGGGGCGGCGCGCCCGCAACGATGCGGACGCCGGCCTGGGGGCGTGAATCGGCCGAACCTCAAAAAAATCGCCGTCCCTCCCGCTTTGCAACAAGCGGATGGGACGGCTTTTTCTCTTTACGAGAGCAGCGAGATGACCAGCAGCTCATACAGGACGAGCGGCAGAATCGTGTTGTAATACGGATTGAACGGCACGAACGGATTCCAGAACGCGCGGTATCCCGGTGCGTCCAACTCCAGGTACAGGATGCAGCCTTCGTGATGGCGGATGATGCCGTCATAGACGCCGCCGTCCATCGTCTGCACCCGAACCATGCGGCCGGCGTACATGTCGCAAATCTCGCACAGCCGCTTCTTCATCGACCGCAAGGACTCGGCGGCGGTCGAATCCGCGCGGTAAATGACCTTCGGTTGCTTCTCCATGTGGTCCGAATGCCTCCCAACAGCAGTTATTTGCTGTCAAGATATGCATTCGCCCAGATCAAGGTGCAGGACACGGGATTCCCCGCGGCATCCCGCCGCCCGGCTCAGCCGTCCGTCCGATAGACGACCAGAATGGCGGTCCGCTGATGCTGCGCGCCATGGGCGCCGGTCTTCGTGTAGGAACCGTAGCAGACGTTGATGACCTGGTCTTCGCGCAGGGTGGCGAGAAAATCGTTCACTTTCTTCACGGCGTGCGATGATTCGGTGTCAAGAAACTCTTTCACTTGAATCATGGCCATTCACCCCTGACTTGAAATATGGCGCCTGCCGGCAAGCGACGGTTCAACGGTCGTCTGCATCGGCGGCGAACGTGCAGACGCTCCTTACGATCCGGGCGCGGTATCCGCCTTGCGGCGTACGGATCTCCACCGTGTCTCCGACCCGGGCCAGGAGCAGACTGCTGCCCATCGGCGACAGGCAGGAAATCCGGCTCCGGTCGACATCGGCTTCCTCCGGCAGCACGATCCGGTACGTCTCATCCGGCCCGCCGTCCTCGTACCGAAGCGTCACCTCGGAGCCGATGAGCACCGGCAAGTCCTCCAGATCCCGGACGATGCCGGCCAGAATGTCTTCGAGCTGTTTCTCGTACCTTTGCAGCGTCTCCATCAATTCCCGTTGTTCCGGGCGGGCTGCCGACGGCGGCTGGCTGAACCATAGCATGCGGTTGTCGCCCAGGCAGGCAAGCTGGCGGCGCAATTCGGCTTCCAGTGCGCTGCCCGGCTTCATCATTCTATGGTTCATGGAAGATAACGCCTGCCTTTCCGATCGGAATGTTCACCAGGATGGCGTACCGCTTGCTCATGGGCAATCATCTCCTCCGTTGATGTGAAAACAGACCCCGCCTCGGGGGTCTACCCCTATCATACCACAAACAAAATGTATCCGCATTCAAAAGGGCTTGTCCCTCCCGCAGAACCGGCAACATAAAACATCCTTCCGGCGGACATCTTAAGCCTGATTGGCAGTTTCGTTCAGGGGGTGGCAACATGTTCAGACGAGTCAAGCCGGCCGTGCTGGTCTGGTCGGCTGCGGCCGTGCTGCTCGGCGTGTGGACGGGCCTGTCCCTGTCCGGTCCGGCGGGGAACCCGTCGGCTGCGGTGGCGGTGCTGGCGGATTCTCCGGCTTCCGCTTCCGCGGTTTCGTCCGGCGACCGCGCGTACCATTTCGGTTTCAAGAAGAGCCGGAACGGGCAGCCCGCATCGATCGACCAGGAAGGGTTCGCACCGCTGCTCGAGCGATACGGCGCGGTATTTCGGGGCAGCCCGGAGGGCAAAAATTTGTATCTGACCTTCGACAACGGCTATGAGAACGGGTACACGGAAAAAATCCTCGACGTGCTGAAGGCGAAAAAGGTGCCGGCCTGCTTCTTCGTGACGGGCCATTATGTGAAAGATCAGCCGGATCTGCTGCGGCGCATGGTCCGGGAAGGACACATCATCGGCAACCATTCGTGGTCGCATCCGGATTTCTCGACATTGCCGGATGCGAAGATCCGGGAAGAACTGGATCGGGTGGCGCGCGAGGTCGCAAGCGTGACCGGCCAGAAGGAGATGCGCTATCTGCGTCCGCCGCGGGGCATCTTCAGCGAACGATCGCTCCGCGTTAGCCAATCGCTCGGGTACACGAACGTGTTCTGGTCGATCGCCTACAAAGACTGGGACACCTCGGCGCAGCGCGGCGCCCGCCATGCGTATGACAGCGTCGTCGCGCAGCTTCATCCGGGCGCCATCATCCTGCTGCACAGCGTGTCGAAGGACAACGCCGAGGCGCTGGCCGCGATCATCGACGAAGCGCGCAGACAGGGGTACACCTTCCGCAGCCTGGATCATCTGTTGTCGCCGGTGCCGGACCTGCCGTTCTGATCCCGCCTCTTGCATGGATGTCCACCCCGAAGCATAATGGGGAGGAAAGCGAATCCATGGGATGAGGACGGGATGCGAAATGAAATACAGACCGCTCGGCAACACGGGCATGAACGTCAGCGAGATCAGCTTCGGGACGTGGGCGATCGGCGGCTCATGGGGAAGGACGGACGATGCCGAATCGTTGAACGCGCTGGCGAGGGCGATCGACGCGGGCGTCAATTTCTTCGATACGGCGGATGTCTACGGCGACGGTCACGCCGAGGAACTGCTCGGCAAAGCGGTGAAAGGCCGGGACGACATCTACATCGCCACCAAGTTCTGCCGGGCTGCAGATATTCATGATCCCGCGGTCTACACGTACGAATCGGTGCGCAAGTTCTGCGAAGCGAGCCTGAAGCGGCTGGGCCGCGACCGGATCGACCTGTACCAGGTCCACTGTCCGCCGACGGACATCATCCGCCGCGGCGAAGTGTTCGGCGTGCTCGATCGTCTGCGTGAGGAAGGTCTGATCCGCGAATACGGCGTCAGCGTCGAATCGGTGGAAGAAGGACTGATCGCCCTGCAGTATCCGAACGTGAAGGCGCTGCAGGTGATTTTCAACGTGTTCCGGCAGAAGCCGGCGGAGGAGCTGTTCCCGAAAGCTCACGCGCAAGGCGTCGGCATTCTCGCCCGGGTGCCGCTGGCGAGCGGGCTGCTCACCGGCAAATTCACCGAGCAGACGACGTTCGAGCCGGATGATCATCGCCGTTTCAACCGGAACGGCGAGGCGTTCAACGTCGGCGAGACGTTCGCCGGGCTGCCGTTCGAGACGGGCGTCCGGCTGAGCCGGGAGCTGGCCTGGATCGGCGAGGGCCGCGGCAGCATGGCGGCCGCCGCCATCCGGTGGATTCTCGACAATCCGCACATCAGCTGCGTCATCCCCGGCTTCAAGACGGTGTCCCAGGTCGAAGCGAACCTGGCGGCCGCGGACGTGCCGCCGTTCACGGAAGCGGAGCAGGCGCGACTGCGCGAGTTCTATGAACTTCAGGTGCGGGAGCATATCCGCGGGCCTTATTGAGGTTCCGCGGGCGGAATAGGGGTTGGACGAAGGAGCACGCTTGTCGGACAGGGGTGCTCCTTCATGCTGTGCAGCGAGGCAAGAAAGAACCGGCAGACCGCATGCAGCAATCCTGTGCATGCAGTCTGCCGGCACAGCGGAATCGGCGTTGCGGACCGGAGACGCGTGCCCGGTTACGATTCCGCCTCTTCACCCTCCGTCTCGTGTTCCGCCGCATCATCCGCGTCCTCAACCGGCGGCGCGTCGTCTGGTTCGGTCTTTGCCGTTTTCTCCGTCTCCGCTTCGTCATCCGGCTCAGGCAGCATCGCTTGCGGCGCCTCATCCGGCGACCGCTCCGGCAGCTGACGGACGTAGCTGTGGGACAGCTGGAGCAGGCGGAGCGCCCGCTCGAACGCGTCTTCGGTGACGACGCTCTCGTCGCCCGGCTCCCCGGAAAGGGGATAGAGCGTGCCGTCCGCGTAGCCTTCGCCCGGGATGAAGAGCGACTTGCCGGTAATCAGCGTGCCGGAGGGCAGATAGTACCGCTGCGGGAGCAGGTTGTCCTGCTCGACAAGCAGATTTTGCCCGAAGTGGATGTACCCGATCAGCGGGATGTCCATCAAGCCCGCAATCGTCGGCAGAATGTCGACCTGACCGCCGAGGCGGCCTTCGAACCGTTTCGGATAGAGCGCTCCGTCCGACAGCATGATGAGCGGCACGTTAATCATGTCGGCGTAGCCGTATTCGTGACCGATCAGTTCGGCAAGCAATTCCTGCTCGCGGTTGTTCAGCGAGTAGACCGGCAGGCCGACATGGTCGCCGTAGAGGACGATCAGGCTGTCCTGCCAGACGCCGCGCGCCTTCAGGTCGGCGATGAAGCGGCCGAGCGCTTCGTCCGCGTAGTGCTGCGCCTGCAGATAGTCGCCGACGAACGTGCCGCTGTATTTGTCCGGCAGGTCGAGGCTGATCTTGTCCTTCGGCAAGGTGAACGGATGGTGCGCCGTCATCGAGACGACCTGCGCGTAGAATGGCTTGCCCTCCCGGTGCGCGCGCTCCAGTTCCTCGGCGGTCTTCCGGTAGAGCACGTCATCGGACGCGCCGAAGAACACCGCATCCTCCTTGCCGAAGAAGCGGTCGTCGTAGTAGCGGTCCCAGCCGAGCGCGGCGTACAGTTCGGTGCGGTTCCAGAATTCCACGGTATTCGTATGGAACGTCATGGTCTCGTAGCCGCGCACCTTGAGCAGCCGGGGCAGGCTCGGCAGGCGGCGGTCCACATAGCGCATCGTGGCCGCTCCCTGCGGCGGGATGTAGAACGACGTGTTGACGACGTACTCCGCGTCCGACGTGTTGCCCTGGCCGACCATATGGTAGAAGTCCGGGAAGTAGAACCCTTGCCGCACGAGCGCGTTCAGGTTCGGCGTCACTTCCTGGCCTTCGACTTCAAGGCCGATCAGGAAGTTTTGCAGCGACTCCATCTGGATGACGATGAGGTTCTTGCCTTTGGCCCATCCCTGGTAAGGCGCGCGGACGGGGCGATGGACGCCTTTCAGCTCGTCGATCGCGTCCTGGGAGATCTCCGACTTCTCGATCAGCTCGTACTCTTCGTCCGCGATCAGCGAGTAGGCTTCATAGTTGAGAATGCCCATCTCCGAGGCTTGCACGCGTTCGTTCATGCTCGCCGTATGCGGCAAAATATTCATGACGCAAATGACGACCGAAAGCGCGAAGATGAGCGTCATGACGCCGCGCCGTTCATTCGGCCGGTTGCAGATGCGCAGCAGCCGGTACCCGGCCCCGTGCTTCCGCCGGCCGTTGATCAGCAGATAGATGAACACGACGATGTCGCTGAAGATGAACAGGAAGTATGGATCGATCAGCGAAAAGACGCTGTTCTTCACCGCCGTCACCTGATTGACCTGCTCCAGCGCACGCCAGGTGACGATGACGCCGTAGTACTTGTAGTACATGATGACCGAGAAGAAGATTCCGGTGAGCGCCAGGTTGACGATCAGGTAGGCGGTCAGTTTGCGTTTTGACGAAAACCATTCAATCAGGCAAAATATGGCCCAGATGAACGGAATTTCAGAGATGAGCGGCGCCCAGAACGGCGTGTCCTCGAAGATGACAAGCCATGCCAGGTAGCTCTTGAACAGCATGATGATGGAGAAAAAGATAAACGGCCGCGAGCCGATAATGCGATATACCCGGTTTAGCAGAGCCGGTCTCATGCGGACATTCCCCCTCGGCAAGACAACAAGCCGGTTACCTGCGCGTCCGGCTTGCTATTGTTATCTCTCTATTTGATATAGACGTTTGCGATCGTGTCAGGGTTGGCTCATATTATTATGCTACGGCCGCAAACCGGTGTCAAAGGCGGTTGGCGGGATTAAACGCGCATTTATGATTAAAAATTACACAGAAAAGGAAGGATTTTTCTTTCATTTTCGCAAAAACAAGCCAGGGAGTGGTGGGAAGTGGATGGGTTCAACCTGGGGTGGGGCGTTCTGTTCGGAATCGTCCAGTTTTCATTGTTCCTTCTGTGTTACCGGCTGTTCGGCCGCATCGGCCTGTTCGCCTGGATCGGCGTCGCGACGGTGCTCGCCAATCTGCAGGTCGTCAAGACGATCGAAATGCTCGGGCTTGTCATGACGCTGGGCAATATTACATACGCGTCCATCTATATGGCGACCGACCTGCTGAACGAGCGGCATGGCAGGGAAGAAGCGAGGCGCGCGGTCTGGTTCGGCTTTTTCTTCTTGTTCGCCTCCACCTTGGTCATGCAGCTTGCGCTCGTGTTCAAGCCGGATGCGTCCGGCCTGGACATGCAGGCGGCGATGGAGATGGTGTTCGGGCTGGCGCCCCGGGTGGCGGCCGGCAGCCTGTGCGCCTATCTCGTCAGCCAGGTGCTCGACGTGCAGTTGTTCAGCCGGCTGAAACGGCGGTTCGCGGCTCGCGGACAGTTCTGGATCCGGATCCTCGGCAGCACGCTGGTCAGCCAGTTCGTCGACACGCTGGTGTTCTGCACGGTCGCGTTCGCGGGCGTTTTCGAGACGGCGGTCTGGATCGACATTCTCGTCACGACGTACCTCATCAAGTTCGTCGTCTCGGGCGCCGGGACGCCGGTGCTCTATATCGCGCGGAGCTTCAAGGATGAGGAAGGGCTGTGGAGCCGGAAGGCGGCTGACTAAATCCGGCGCGCGTGCGGCATAATGAGGCAAAAGGAGGCTTCTGCCGTGCGCGTGTACGAATGCGCCATTATCGGCGGCGGGATCGCGGGCCTGCAGGCGGCGATCCAGCTCGGCCGGTACCGGCATACGGTCGTGGTCGTGGATGCGGGAGACGGCCGGTCTTCGCTGTGCCGTGGATATCACAATCTGCTCGGGTTTCCCGAAGGCGTGAGCGGGGAGACGCTGCGCCGCGCGGGGAGGGAGCAGGCGAGCCGGTACGGCGTGACGTTCATCGGCGGCGTCGCGACGGCGGTGCGGCGTGAGCCGGCCGGCGGCGGAACGGGCGGGCGTCCGGATGAGGACGGCCAGTTCGTCGTCTCGCTGGAGGGCGGCGCGGAAGTGCGCGCGCTCCGGCTGCTGATCGCGACCGGCGTGAAGGACCGGATTCCGGACTGGCCGGAGCTGAAGCAATGTCTCGGCATCACCGTCTTCATCTGTCCGGATTGCGACGGCTGGGAGACGATCGGCCGCCGCACGCTCGTGCTCGGCGCTGGCGACGCGGGCGCCGAATTGGCGCTTGAGTTGACGCCGTGGACGCGCGACATCGTCTACGTGAACCACGAGCTTAAGGCCCTCGACCCGGCCGCAGCCGTCCGGCTGCGGGAAGCCGGCATCCCGATGATCGAGACGCCGGTTGCGAAGCTGCTGGCGGACGAGGGCCGTCTGCGCGGCGTCCGGCTGGCGGACGGCACGGAGCTGCAGGCGGAGCGCGCGTTCCTCGGGTTCGGCGGGAACGAGGTCCGCTCGTCGCTCGCGGCCATGCTCGGCGCGCGGCTGGCTTCAAGCCGCCATATCGAGGTCGATCCGCGCACGAAGCTGACGAGCGTCCCCCATGTGTGGGCGGCCGGCGACGTGACGGTGCACTCGGAGCAGACCGCGATCGCGATGGGGGACGGACTCCAGGCGGCCATCTGGATGCACAAGAGCTTGACGCTGCGCGAGCCGCTGCCGCTGGCGCCGCGGGGATCTTGAATAGAAGGCGGGGCAAGCCGACCGCCGTGGAAGGAGCCTCGGCCGGATGATGGCCGGGGCTTCTGCATGCCGAAGGCGGATGTATGCCTGCGGAATGGTCCGTACCGAGGCTCTCTTTTTCAGTCGCAGAGCATGCGGTCACCGGTGGTAAGGTGGATGAAATTTTGATAGACTGGAAGTACGTTATGACGTTATTACGGTTATAAAGTATAACAATTTAAACAAGAATCATACTGTAGAAAGGAGGAAACCAAAGCGATGGGTGTGACCAAATTGGCAAAAGACAAAAGTTTTGAGTCACGATACATTCGCAAAGTAGGGCGGATGGGAAACAGTCTGGGTGTCAGTCTGCCCAAAAACCTTGCGGATAAATTGAACATATCGCAAGGGGACGAGATCGAATTTTTTGAAAACGATCGCGGTGAAGTGGTGTTAAAGAAAGTGCGCGAAGGAAAACTGCCCGCCAATGTGCGTCCCGAAGTGCTGGAGGCTTTTTTCGAAGTATTTGAAGAGGATCGGGAAATTCTTGAAGATTTGAGGAATCGATGAGATGACCATTTTCCTGACCAAGGAAGAGATCATCGCGGCGCACTATTTTATCATGAGAAGAATGAATGACTCGGACCAGGCCGGCGTAAGGGATCACGGGCTGCTGGAATCCGCGGTGTATCGACCCATGCAGAGCGTGTCGGGAGAAGACGCTTATCCAACTCTATTTGACAAAGCAGCGGCGCTTATCGAGTCTTTGGTAAAAAATCATTGTTTTCATAATGGAAACAAACGGACGGCGTACACCGTCACGAAATCATTCCTCAGGATCAACGGGTTCCATCTGCAGATGGAACGCGGTTATGCCGTAGCGTTCGTCGTTGATATCGCAAAAGGGGCATATGATTTGAAAAAGATCGCTGAAATTTTTGAGAAACATGGCATCGAACGCCCCCATTGACACCTTTCCCGTTTCGGGTTGTCCTCTAGATAAAAATTGGACCACCCAATTGACCAATTTTCGGGGAAGGGCTGGAAAGAAACCGCTTATGGCGATCAAGAAAGTCAAATATCAAAGAGTCTATGAAAACGTGATCGAACAGATCAAAGAGATGATCATCGAAGGCAATCTGAAGCCGGGGGACCTCTTGCCGACCGAACGGGAGCTGGCGCAGGCGTTCGGCATCAGCCGGGGAACCCTTCGCGAAGCGTTCCGCATCCTGGAGCGGGAGAACCTGATCGAAACGAAGCCCGGCGGGGGCAGGTACCTGTCCCGTTCGATCGAGTCCGTCGATGATCAGAACCGGATTCTGGACAATATCGAACGCGCGACGATCATCGAGCTGCTCGAAGCGCGCGAAATTTTCGAGACGGGCATCGTCGAGCTGGCCTGCCAGCGGGCGACGGACGAGGATATCGCGGATATCGTCGCCGCGTTCGAGCGGTGGGGCGACGCGGACGAGGAAGATCATACGCGTCCGGACCAGGCGTTCCATCTGTCGATCGCGAAGGCGTCGCACAACGTCGTGCTCGTCAACATGATGGAGCTCCATATGGATCTGCTCCGCCGGACCTTGAGCAAGACGCTGCAGAATGCCGGCCGCCGCGAAGAGGTGTACAAGGAGCACCTGCAGATCGTCGAAGCGATCAAGCGGAGGGATGCCGAGCAGGCGAAGGCCGCGCTGCTGTACCACCTGGGCAAGGTCAAAGAGAACATTCTGGTGAGGCAGCTCGCTTGATGAAGTTTTCTTTTTTGCCAAAATTGGATCACCCAGCGATCCAATAGAAGTTCGTCGACGCCTGGTACGGAAGCGGCGGCAAGGAAATCACGGAGTACGCGAACGATCTGTTAAAATAAAAGCATGATCTTCGAGAGGGAGCCTGTGACGGATGACAACCTTTCAGGACCGGGTCAGAGGGGTCGCGGCCGGCGTCGCGCTGGGAGACGCGATGGGCGCGCCGGTCGAGAAGCTGACCTTCGCCCAGATTCAGCAGCAATATGGGAAAGTCGAGTCGATCATGACCAGATGGTACAAGGCGGATTGGGACGAGGAAGAACGATTTCGGCTGGACGGAGCTGGCGTCGGCGAGCTTCCCCTGGGAGCACGGCCGGACCTATGCCTTGAAAATGATCGTCCGGGGCGCTTCCCTGAAATTGTACGTGGATGATAAGCTGGTGGTGGAGGCGGAGGACGCGCAATACGCGCACGGCATGTACGGCGTTGCCTCGCTGCGGGACGCCGCGGGCAGCGTCGGCGAATTCCGCGTCATATCATTTACCGTACAGGACGGGATGGAACGATGAAGAAGATCGTCGTCGTCGGCAGCATCAATATGGATCTGGTGACGAATGTCGAGGCTTTCCCGCGGCCCGGGGAAACGATCCACAGTCTGGGCGTCGGCTACCAGCCGGGCGGCAAGGGGGCCAATCAGGCCGTGGCGGCCGCCCGCAGCGGCGCCAGCGTGCAGATGGTCGGTGCGGTCGGCACGGACAGCTTCGCGCAGACGCTGATCGACAATCTGGCGGGCAGCGGCGTGGATACCGCGGGCATTCTGCGCAAGGAAGGCCATTCGGGGCTGGCGATCATCACGGTGGACCGGTCGGGCGAGAACCATATCGTGCTGGCCGGCGGGAGCAACAAAGCGTTCGCGTTCGGCGAGATCGAAGGGCGGATCGCCTGGGACGAAGCCCATGCCGTCCTGCTGCAAAATGAAATCGACCGGGAGACCACCGCGGCGGTCATGCGGGAGGCGAAGCGGAGGGGCGTTCCCGTCTGGTTCAATCCCGCCCCGGCCGTAAAGCCGGAGCCGGAGCTGCTGCCGCTCATCGACACGTGCATCCTGAACGAGACGGAGATCGAGGTGATCACGGGCGCGAAAGTGTCCGGCGCGGAGGATGCGGAGCGGGCGGCCGGGCGGCTGCTTGAGGCCGGCGTGACGCAGGTGGTCGTCACCCTCGGCGACAAAGGCTGCGTCCGGGCCGGCCGGGACGGCGAATCCGTCCATGTGCCGGCCTTCAAGGTCCGGGCGGTGGACACGACGGCGGCGGGCGACACGTTCATCGGCGCCATGGCGGCGGCGTCAAGCGAAGGGAAGCCGGTGATGGAAGCGCTCAGGTTTGCGGCGGCCGCTTCGGCGTTGGCCGTTACCCGGCATGGTGCGCAGGCTTCGATTCCGTCCCGGGACGAGGTGGAGCGGCTGCTGTCCGGGTCACGTTCCTGTTGACGCTGCTGAGGTTCATTTTCGACCACCATGACAAAAAAAGAAAGTAACCGGTCCCCTGCCAAGGTTGACGGTCACTTTCTTCCGATTTCCATCCGGGGGAAGCGTTGACTCCCGTCCAGGATGAGGTTGTATGCCGGCTTAGAAGCTCATGACAATTTGAAACTTTTTTTCAAGCCGGATGGCTGCCGGTTCAGCGGCTGGGCGAAGGCCGGCCGACGAGCCGCGGCCCCGTGTACACGCGGGGATTCGGCTCGCCCGGGCGGATGGCGAGCCACGCCACGAGCGCCGAGACGGCTCCGGCTCCCGCCAGGCACCAGAACAGCGGATCGGCGTTCGGCCGGCCGAGCAGCGAGGCGGCCGGCGGACCGAGGGCGACGCCCGCAAAGCGCATGCTGCTGTAGAATGAGCCCACGGTGCCGCGCTGCGCCTCGTCGATCCCTTCGGTGATGAAAGCGTCGAGGCAGGGCAGGGCGGCGCCGATGCCGAGGCCGGCGGCGCTGAACAGGGCAAGCTGCAGCCAGATGCCGTCCGCGGCGGCGCAGGCGCCCGTCGCGCAGGCCGACAGCGCAAAGCCGGCCGTGGCGATCACCTTCATGCGGCGTTTCCGCTCGCCGATCAGCTTGCCCGTGACGTAGGAGGCCGTGCAGAGCACGGCGAGCGGGAGGGCGAGCACGGCGCCTTTCCACACGCCGTCCAGTCCGAGCCGGTCCTCGAGGGCATCCGACAGGTGGACGAGGCTGGCGAACAGGATGAACATGCCGAGCCCGCCGAGGGCGAAGACGGCGAAGAGCCACCGCCCTTTCTGCCGGAAGATGCGCCGCAGCGTGCGCAGAAACGCCGGCAGCGGCTGCGGCTCGTCCTTCTTCGCGGGTGCGCGGACCAGCAGGGCCACCAGCAGCACCGCGACCGCCGCGAAGACCGGAATGGCCGCAAACGGCGCGTACCAGGCCAGCATCGCGAGGACGGAGCCGATGATCGGGCTGAGCACTTTGCCGAAGGTATTCGAGGTTTCGATCAGGCCGAGACCTTCGCTCACCTGTTCCTTGCTCTTGAACATGTCGCCGACGAGCGGCATGACGATGGGCGCCGCTCCGGCGGCGCCGATGCCCTGCAGAATTCGTCCGGCCAGCAGGTACGGGTACGGGTGCTTGAGCCAGATGATGGCGGCGGTGCAGACGGCGCCGCCGATGCCGGCCAGGGCGAGGCACGGGAGGATGACGCGCTTCCGGCCGATCCGGTCCGACAGCCAGCCCGCGGGCGGGATGAAGAGGATCGCCATCACCGAGAAGACGGTGATGATCAGGCTGGTCTGAAGCGGCGTCAGCTCCAGCTTGCGCCGGATGGCCGGCAGCACGGGAATGAGCATCGAGTTGCCCAGCGTCATGATGAGCGGGATGGAACTGAGCGCGAGCAGCGCGCTTCGTTTGGTTCGGCTCACACCGGATCCTCCATTTCCGGGTCTTGTCGGGCATGTGCCGCATCCGGTCGACCGGTATGGTGCACAACAAACAAGGTTATCGTGCGCTGCGGGGGATGTTTTCATACAGTACAAAAAAGGACGAAGCCTGCATCGGCGGCGGACAATGTCCGGACAGCCGGCAGGCTTCAATGGTTTCTATATCCAGGTGAACACCGGTTCCTCGTCCGCGCAGCGGACGGGGATGTGCGGGAACGCGGCGGCAAGCCGCCTCGCGAGCAGGCGCATGCCCGCCGCCTCGCTCTCGGCGTGGCCGAGCACGATGACCGCCCGCGCCCGGCCTTGCCGCGCGGCGTCCCGGACGTATTCCGGCGTCTCCCATTCCGGGCCTTCGCCGCAGATGACGAGGTCAAGCCGCTCCTGCTCGAACAGCGGAATGGCGTTCGCTCCGCCGCCGCGATTGCCGACGAGCAGGCCGATCCGCCGGCAGGGGGCGCCGATGTCTCCGGCGACGCGGACGACGGGCAGGCCGAGGCGCCGCTTCAATTCATCGGCGACCGCCCGGACGGTCGTCACTTCCCGCTCGATGACCGCCGCCGCCGGCAGATGCCGGACCGCAAAGCGCGTCCAATCCAGTGCTTCAATCAGGCCTTCGGCGATGCCATCCGGACTGTACCGGTGGATGTGGTCGTGGAGCCGATAAATCGCCAGTCCCGCCTCGAGGATGAAGTTTTTTTTCGCTTGGTAAACCGGATCTTCTTCGAGGGTCCTCGCAAATTCGGCGTGGTGGCTGTAAAACGGGCCTTCGTGGGCGATGACGAGATTGGCACCCGCCGCGTGCGCTTCCTCCAGCGCCCGCTGCGTCGGCATGAACGCCGTCACGATGCCCGTCACTTCCGCCTCCGGATCGCCGAAGAGCAGCTCATCCACCGTCTGTCCGAGCTGTCCGGCAGGCGCCGTCAGCGCGGTGATCACGTCCCCGACGGTCGTGCGCATCGGCCGGCTCTCCTCCCGTGCATTCAAATCAGACGAGGTCGCAGGCTTCGACCGGCATCCAGTGCGGGTCCTTGCCGTCCCACTTCACGTTGCAGCCGATCGGGTTCGTCAGCGGCACGGCGACCGGCCGGCCGGCGATGACGTCCGCGAGCGCGTTGTCGAGGTCGTTCACGGTCATCTGCGACGTGTCGCGCGGATTGTCCACGCCGCGGCCCGTGTAGACCAGCTTGCGGTTCTCGTCGAAGACGTAGAAATGCGGCGTCCGGAGCGCGCCGTACGCCTTCGCGACTTCCTGTGTCTCGTCGCGCAGATAAACCCAGGGGAAACGGTGTTCTTCCATGCGCTTGACCATGTTCTCGAAGGAGTCTTCCGGCTTCGTATTCTCGCTGTTCGAGTTGATGCCGACGAAGCGGACGCCGTGCGGCTCATACTTGAGCGCGGTCGCGCGGGTCACTTCGTCCGAGCCGATGACATACGGGCAATGGTTGCATGTGAAAAAGATGACCAGCACGCGCGCGTCCTTGAAGTCATCCAGCGACCAGGTGCGGCCGTCCGTTGCGGGCAGGCGGAAATCGGGGGCCTGCTCGCCGATCTGCAGTGTGAAAGCCATGGTTATCACCCTCCTTGCCGCCCATTATACAGCAATTCCGGCGGTTTGTAATGCGGCGCTCGGGCCGGAACATTTCAATTGAGCTGCCGGGGATCGGCGGTGACGAAGGAAGCGGTCCTCCGAACGGGGACCGCTTCCTTCGTGTGTGTGTTGATGGATTATGCCAAGGGTGGCTTGCACGTCAGACGGCTTTGGGCGCCGCATCCGTCGTGCCGCCGCCGAGGGTGTCCTTGCGGCGGAAGATTTTCTTCCAGCCTGCCCGCAGGATCGGCATCAGCCAACGGTCGAGGCCGAACGCTCCGGCGTTGGCGCCGCCGATGAAGATCAGCGCGCCCAGCAGCACCATCCACGGGTTCGTGCTTACGGTTCCGGCGAAGAGGAACAGGAAGTTGAGCATCAGGCCGAAGAAGGCGGCCGCCGTCGTCAGTGCGCCGAGGATGAGGCCGAGGCCGATCAGGAACTCGCCCACCGGGATCAGGAAGTTGATCAGCTTGACGTTCGGCAGCGCGAAGTGCTCAATGAACGCCGTGTACGTCGGGTAGACCGCCGCGCCGGTCGCCTTGTCGGCGACGGGGTTTTCGACCGCCCGGGTCAGGAAGCCGGCGGCGTCGAACCCGCCGGTCATTTTGTGCCAGCCGGCCTCGAGCCACATCCAGCCGATGTACAACCGAAGCAGAAGGAGCGCGCCCGCTGCATAAACATTTTCTCGCCAGAATTTCATCATGACCGTTCACTCCTTATGAAGATTGATCCGGAAGCAAAACGCCGATTGGAATCGACTTGCCGGTTCGGGATGTTCGTTCATTGCCGATCGGTGGATGGCCGGGACCGCTGCATCGCTGATCCTCTCCCTTGCTTGCCGCGCCGGTTCGGCTGCGGATGATTGATCTTGTTCTTTACGTCTTCAGTGTAATATGGATGGCACGCAAAGTATGTGATAAAAATCACAAATATCGTGAAAAATTTCACAATAGGCGGATTTTTTTTGTGCGAGCCCGTTTGACCCTGTGCGCCGCGGATGGTAGACTCGTGGGTAAAAAAGGCAGGAGGGACGCGGCATGACGGTGCACGCAATCGAGGCGGAGACGCTGGACGGCAGGCAGGTTTCACTCTCCGATTACGCGGGCAAGGTGCTGCTCATCGTGAATACGGCCAGCGCCTGCGGGTTGACGCCGCAATATGAAGGGCTGCAGCAGCTGTACGACCGGTTCAGGGACAGGGGCTTTGAAGTGCTGGGGTTTCCCTGCAACCAGTTCGGGGGGCAGGAGCCGGGCACGCATGAGGAAATCCGCGCGTTCTGCACGCGGAATTACGGCGTGACGTTCCCGATGTTCGCGAAGGTGGACGTGCGCGGCGAAGGGGCGCATCCGCTGTTCAAGCATCTGACCGGCGGCGACGATGAGCGGATTCCGTGGAATTTCACGAAGTTTCTCGTCGACCGCGATGGGCGGCTGGTGCGCCGGTACGAGCCGAAGGTGACGCCGGATCAGCTGGCCGGGGACATCGAGGCGCTGCTGTAGCGTTTTTCGTTCGGGGGTGTGGCAAGGTGACGGAGATTCTGGTCGTCTTCACCGGCGGCACGATCGGCAGCCGGCAGTCCGGCGCGGTCGTCGACGTCGACAGCGGCACAGGCAATGCGCTGCTTGAGCGTTACCGGGAGTCTGCGGGCCCCTGGGCGGCGGAGATCCGCTTCGATACGGCGCAGCCGATGACGCTGCTCAGCGAGAATATGATGCCGGTGCATTGGCTGGCGCTTGTCCGTTGCCTGCGCGAGCGGCTCGAAGCGGAGCCGGAGCGCTTCGCGGGCGCGATCGTCACGCACGGCTCGGACACGCTGCCGTACACGGCGGCGATGCTCGGCTATGCGCTCGCGGACGTCCGGCTGCCGGTCGTGTTGACGGCGGCGAACCGTCCGCTCGAAGATCCGCGCAGCAACGGGCTGCGGAACTTCGCCGCAGCGGTCGATTTCATCGTGGACGCGGCGCTGCCCGGCGTCTATGCGGTTTTCGAGAACGACCGGGGCGAGATGCCGGTCATGCTCGGCACGCGGATGGCGGAGGCCCGCCCGTTCGACGACCAGTTCGCGCCGACGTACGGCGCGCCGCTCGGGCATATGCTGGACGGCCGGTTCGTGCCGCACGAGCACGCGGTGAACCCGCCGGTGGCGGCGCTGCGCGCGGTGCGCAAGCCCGGCTTGCCGCCGGAGCGGCTCGGCTTCGCGACGGATATCGTCTATATCCGTCCGTATCCCGGCCTCGACTACGGCCTGTACGACTTCGAACGGCTGCCGCGCAGGCCCGCGGCGGTGCTGCACGGCCTGTACCATTCGGCGACGGCGTGCAGCGCGGCTGCCGGCGCGTACGAGTCGTCGCTGCCCGCGTTCGCGGCGCGGTGCGCCGCGCTCGGCATCGACGTCTGGCTCGCGCCGGTCAAGGCGGCGGACAGCGCGCGCTACCGCTCGGCGCACGAGATCGCCGAGGCGGGCGTGCGGGGCCTCGCGCGCATCGTGCCGGAGGCGGCCCTGGTCAAGCTGATGGCCGCCTACGGCACGTACCCGGGGCGGGATCCGGAGACGGTGCGGGAGCGGGAAGCGTTCCTGGCCCGGAATGTGTTTTTCGAGCATCACGAGGGCGGGGATTGGTGAGCCGAAGCGCGTACCCCCTTATTTTTCCGCGGAGAATTGTGTATCATAAATAGGATAAGATGTTGTGCGCTCGCCCAAGAGGCGGCGCCAGCCGTTTTATTTGCGCCGGAAAGGTTGGTCTGAGTGGAGAACATGACGTCTTCGAACTTCATCCGCACCATTGTGGAACGGGATTTGCAGGAGGGCAGGGTCAAAACCGTCGTCACCCGTTTCCCGCCCGAGCCGAATGGCTATCTGCACATCGGCCACGCCCGGGCGATCATCATCAACTTCGACATCGCCGACGCCTACGGTGGCCGCACCCATCTGCGCTTCGACGACACGAACCCGACGAAGGAAGACGTGGAATACGTCGAGGCGATCAAGCGGGACATCGAGTGGCTCGGGTTTGAATGGGACGCCCTCTATTATGCTTCGGACTATTTCGAGGAAATGTACAACCGTGCGGTGCTTCTGATCAAGAAAGGGCTCGCCTATGTCGACGACCAGACGCAGGAAGAGATCCGGGCGACGCGCGGGACGCTGACCGAGCCGGGCATCGAGAGCCCGTACCGGAACCGCAGCGTGGAGGAGAACCTCGACCTGTTCGAGCGGATGCGGAGGGGCGAGTTCAAGGACGGCGAGCGGGTGCTGCGCGCGAAGGTGGACATGAAGTCGCCGAACATCAACATGCGCGACCCGGTCATTTACCGTGTGCTGCATGCGCATCACCACAACACCGGGGACAAGTGGTGCATTTATCCGATGTATACGTTCGCCCATCCGCTGGAGGACGCGATCGAAGGGGTCACCCATTCGCTCTGCTCGCTCGAGTTCGAAGATCAGCGGCCCTTCTACGACTGGGTCATCCGGGAGTGCGAGATGGAATCGCAGCCGCGCCAGTACGAGTTCGCGAAGCTGCAGATCAAGGGCGCGATCATCGGCAAGCGGTACATCAAGCAGCTCGTGGAAGCCGGCGTGCTGGACGGCTGGGATGACCCGCGCGTGTACACGCTGAGCGGGCTCCGGCGGCGCGGCTATACGCCGGAGGCGATCCGGGCGTTCGTCCGCGAGACCGGGGTGTCGAAGAGCGCCGGCGTCGTCGATCCGCGGATGCTGGAGCATTTTGTCCGGGAGGATCTGAAGCTGAAGGCGCCGCGCACGATGGCGGTCATGCGGCCGCTCAAAGTCGTCATCACGAACTACCCGGAAGGTCAGATCGAATGGCTCCCCGCGGAGAACAACGCCGAGAACCCGGAGATGGGCGAGCGGCAGATTCCGTTTTCCCGGGAGATCTACATCGAGCAGGACGACTTCATGGAAAATCCGCCCGCGAAGTATCACCGGCTCTATCCGGGGAACGAAGTGCGGCTGAAGCACGCGTACTTCATCAAGTGCGAGGAAGTCGTGAAGGACGCAAGCGGCAACGTGATCGAGCTGCGCTGCACCTACGATCCGGAGACGAAGAGCGGCTCCGGGTTCACGGGGCGGAAGGTGAAGGGGACAATCCACTGGGTCGAGGCATCGCATGCGGTGCCGGCGGAGTTCCGGCTGTTCGAGCCGCTGCTGCTGGATGAGAACGCCGTGGACGAGGAGCCCGAGGCCGGAGCAGGCGAAGAGAACGGGGACGCCGCGCCGGCGGAAGACCGGTCGCTGCTCTCGCGGATCAACCCGAACTCGCTCCAGGTGCTGCACGGGTTCGTCGAGCCGAACATGAAGGACGTCGAGCCGCAGCAGAAGTTCCAATTCTTCCGGCACGGGTATTTCAACGTCGACCCGAAGCTGTCGGCGCCCGGCAAGCCGGTGTTCAACCGCATCGTATCGCTGAAGAGTTCGTTTGAGGTGAAATAACGGGTTGGTCATGGCCCGGGCCGGCAAGCTTGTTCTGTCAACGCTTGCGGTTCGGGCTTTTGCAAAAGATAAGAATTTATAAGTTTCACACTTATCATCAGCTTATCTTTCATCGCAAAACGGACGCGCCTGCCCATGAGGGACGGCGCCAGCCGTTTTTGCTTGTTCTATGATAGACTGGAAGAAACAAACATGAATGGTCATAGAATCCTGACAAAAAAGGATGGCGATCATGACGATTGTCGTAACAGGAGGCGCCGGCTACATCGGCAGCCATACGTGCGTCGAACTGCTGAACGCGGGGTATGATGTCGCGGTGGTGGACAATCTGACGAACAGCCATGTTGAAGCGGTTCGACGGGTCGAGGAGATTACGGGGCGGAAGGTGTCGTTTTATCAGGTTGATTTGCTGGACAAGCCCGCGCTGGAGCAAGTGTTCCGCGAGCATGAGGTCGAGGCGGTCATTCACTTCGCCGCGCTGAAGGCCGTCGGCGAGTCGGTCGAGAAACCGCTTGAGTATTATTGGAATAATATCGCGGGCACCATCCAGCTCTGTCAGACGATGCGGCAGTTCGGGGTGAAAAAGATCGTCTACAGCTCGTCCGCAACCGTCTATGCCGCATCCGACTCGCCGCGCGCGCTCACCGAGGATTCGCCGCTCGGACCGATCAATCCGTACGGCCGGACGAAGTGGATGGGCGAGCTCATTCTGCGCGATCTGCATGCGGCCGATCCGGAGTGGGGGATCGCGGTGCTTCGCTACTTCAACCCGGTCGGGGCGCATCCAAGCGGGCGGATCGGAGAGGACCCGGAGGGCATTCCGAATAATCTGATGCCCTACATCTCCCAGGTCGCCGTCGGCCGGCGGGAACGGCTGAACGTGTTCGGGGGTGACTACCCGACGGCGGACGGGACGGGGGTCCGGGATTACATCCACGTCGTCGACCTGGCGGATGGCCATCTGAAGGCGCTGGACAAAATTCTCACCAATCCGGGATACCACGTCTACAACCTCGGCACGGGGCGGGGGTACAGCGTGCTGGAAATGGTGGCCGCGTTCGAGCGGGTCAGCGGCCGGCCGATCCCGTACACCATCGTGGGCCGTCGGCCGGGCGACGTCGCGGTCTGCTACGCCGATCCGTCCGCCGCGCGCGAAGGGCTGGGCTGGGCGGCCGTGAGGGGCATCGACGAGATGTGCGCCGACGCCTGGCGCTGGCAGCGGCAGAATCCGAACGGGTACGGCAGCGGGGAATAAATATTAGGAACAAAAAAAGAGAGACCCGGAGGGTCTCTCCTTTTTGTTGGACGATCATCCGATCAGATGAAGTCAGCGTTGTTCAGCAGGCGGATGATCATCACAGCAGCTTCTGCACGGGTAGCCGTAGCGTTCGGCGAAACCGTATTAGCGGTCGTGCCTGCTACAACACCAGATTCGATTGCTGCCGCGAGTTCCGCTCTTGCCCAGCTGCCGATCTGACCTGCGTCCTTGAAGCCAGCCAGCACAGCTGCAACTTCCGAGTTCGACAGATCGATTTCAACGCCTGCCAGCTCTTGGGCGCGAACGACCATAGCAGCCAGCTCTTGGCGCGTAATCTTGTCCGTCGGACGGAACTTGCCGGTGCCGTCGCCCTTGACGATGCCTGCTTCTGCAGCAGCTGCTACAGCTTCAGCATACCAAGCGGACGAAGCGACATCGGAGAAGCTAGCTTCGCCGGAAGCCTGGAGTCCGAGTGCGCGGACGATCATCGCGGCGAATTCCGCACGCGTGACATCACGCTTCGGCTCGAACTTGCCAGCGCCGGTGCCGTTGACGATCAGCTTGTTCGCCAGCGTGTGAATGTCCTTGACACCCCAGTGGTTCCGCAGGTCCGAGAAGGACTTCGGAGCCACATCGATGATGGCGTAGATCGAGTTGGAGTTGCTGAAGAATGCAGCATCCTCCTCGCCAACCTTCGTCGGGATCGGGTTCACCGAGTTACCCTTGATCCGTACAGCGACGAGGTTGTCGCCTTCACCCGTCAGGTTCAGGGTACGCTTCACAAACTTGCTGAACTTGTTGATTTCAACCGACTTGTCGCCAGCTACGGCTTCAAGCTTGAAATCGACGATCGCGGATACAGCCTCACCGCCTGCCGACTCGATGGCTGCTTCGGCTGCTGCCTTGGCTGCGCCTTCCAGTTCGGCAATCGTCACGACGATCCAGAGATCATCGATCGAAACGCCCAGCTCTTCAGCCAGCGCTTCCAGGTCGAGCTCGTCCAGAGGCAGTTCATACGAGCCGAGCGGCGAAACAATCGTTACGACACCGCCTACCGTCAGAGCGGAAGCCGGAAGCTTCGCAACTTCGCCAGTGATCTCGACAATCGCAGAACCGCTCTCCAGTGCCTTCTTCAGCGCGTTGGCGTCAACCGTGCCGTCCGGATTGGCTTTCACTACACCGTCAGCCGGGTTCGTGTCACCACCGCCAATGCCGCCGAAGATCGGAGGAACTACTACGCCTGCATAAACATAAGCGCCCTCATATACGCTGGATGCTGCACCTTCGTAATAGTACCGGATATTCAGCGGGAAGTATGTAGCGCCGTATGTCGACGCATCTACTTCGATGCTGTAGTAATAGTGATCGTTGTTCGGATCGAAGTAGAGATACGTGACAGATACGCTCGTATCCAAGCGATTGCCGTCCTTATCGTAAACAGCAATTACCGGCGATACACCTTCACCGTGATACGTATCGGTATACACGGTGCCCGTTACTTTTTTGGCGATGGCATTGTGCGTCAGGTTGATAAAACCTTTCGCAGCAAAAGCCGCAATCGGGAACAGCATCGATGCGATCATGAAGAACGCTACGAGTGCAGCAGTTTTGCGTTGGACCAATGCTTTCATTCATTTTCACCTCCTTTCGAGTCAATTACAAAGAACAACACTATTATATTGCACAAATTGTCGAAATGGAAGTGAATTGGAACGGATTATTATTCATAGATTCGAACCCAAATTTCACAATGACCGGCAGTTACTGTAAGAGCGAATCCAGATACATTTTCTCTTTCGGATCGGCTTCCACCAAGCGATTCAGTAATTCGGCATCCGATTGCCCCAACATATGCAGAGCTGCCAGATAGTAACGAACGCCAATCCTATTGTATACATCACTCAAATCATTTTCAACCATTGGTTTTAACATAGAAACAGCATCTTCATAACGATCTTGCCCAAATAAAATTTGCCCTACTGCTTGTCTAATGAAAGGCGTGACGTCGAAGTCACGTCCTTGAGACTGCTCCTTTGGCAATAACGCCAACAACTGCTTACGTCGCAGGACCTCCTCATAGAGTTCCATACCCCGTTTCCAATAGGTCTGTGCTTTGACAAGATCAGAGTCCTTCACACTGTTTCCGTTAACCGCATATTCCATGATCGCGGCTTCATAGAACTTGATGTCCCAAGGGAATTTCGAGATGCCTTCTTCCAGAGCCTCTATCGATTCATTATACTCTCCCAAATCCTTATGGTTGCGGTATTCAGACAAAATGATCTGGCGATCATAAGGCTCGGTTGATTTGATCTGCTCAATTAATTCCTTTGCCTGCAATGCATAAGAACGATCACCGGTCTGGTGGTAGGCTTGCCCCAGCCAGTCAATCTTGGTGACAAGATAAGCCGGGTGCCGGGGCGAAAAGGAAATGGCCTGATCCAGCGGAACAAGCAACTCGTCCAGCGGCGGCTGCTCATGTATTGCCATATAGATTGCACGATTAAAATATTGGCTTCCGGCATACTCTTGGTAGGCTTGGACGATTAAGACGAGGGTTACTACAGCCAACGCTCCATGGTACAAGATTCGCGTATAGGAAGAAATTTTGGACGTCATGAACGTCAAGGAGATCTTTTTATCGTAGACCGCCCCCATAACGCCTACTGAGAAGAAAACCAAACCCGCGATATAAACATAGCTCATGTCAAAGTCGATCAGGCTGTGCGCGAGCAATGTGAAAGCCAGAATGAAAAAGATGAAATGGCCCGGCTGCCGCTCTCTTTCCCGCCAATAATTAATCAGGTAACGAAAGAAGATGACGCCCAGCAAGAGCAGCAGTATCGAAAAGCCTACCCAACCGATCTCGACAAGCGTCTGTGCGAAGAAGCTATGCGTCTGCCGGCTGACATACGGGTTGTTCTGGTATTTCTCGTACAGCGCACTCCAACCGCCTCCGCCGGAGCCAAAAAGCGGATAGTCGGATGTCAGTTTCAGCGCATCGACATAGAACGTCTTCCGTTCAAGTACACTATGCTGTTGAAAGTTAATATTTTGAAGTCTTTCGGCGATGCTTGAGGGCAGGATGGAACTCGCAATCCCGGTTCCAAGCATCAACAGAAGTCCGACAATGCCGGCTCCTCCCAAACCGACGGGGACAATATATGGTGCGAATTTCCGGCCGGACAGTGCGGATAATCGATTCTCCAGCCACGAGTATCGTGCCCGGATTCCCCAGACAAGGAGCGAGCATATAAGCGATCCGAGCAGCAGGATCAATGCGGTCTGCCACACCAGCGAATCCTGCACGGACAACAAGTTCGCTGGCTCCCCTTCTGCCTTGGGCATGACAATTTGAGCAATTTGAATATACCGCTCGGTAATCGGACTCAAGGTGAATACGGTCACGAGCGCCGAGCCGATGAAAGTGATGACAAATGCAACCTGGCGATCCAGACGCAAGAAGAAGAGAATGACCAGAACCAGGAGCGGAATGAAGATCAATGCCCCGCGGGAATAGGTCAGCATCAGCGACATCCAGATGGGTGCAAGCATTGCGGCATTGGCCAACGCAAGCCATGTTCGCTTGGCGTTGATAGACATGAACAGAGCACCCATAAGCAGAGCAAGCAGAAAACCGGCGTACGTGTTGGAATATTGGAATACAGATGTAAGCCGGTAAGTTCCGCTGGTAAACCAAATGGCATCTTTCGTGTATACCAGCCCCAGCATAATACCGGTGCCATAGAGAACGATTGCATATCCGGATAACAAAAGTGCGCATTGAAGGGCCTCAAGGGAGCGAGGAGTTGTTCCCAAGTATAAGCCCATGATAAATTGACATGCCAGCAAGGACGTAATAAGTACCATTAAGATCGCATTATGATAAGATGCGGCCTGGAAGGAAGAAATCCAATAAAAAAGAGGAATCAACAAAATTCCTAAGGAATAAATTGCGGAAATTTGATCAACCTTCCATATGAAAAACAATCGTGCGATCATTAAAAAGAACAAGGCGAATACAAAGAGCATTGCTTCATATATTGCTGGTTCAAACTCGTAAGAAAAGCTATTAAACAGGCCGCGACTGTAAGGAAAAAAAATAAAAAAAATCGAAATACCAATAATTAAAGCGCTGTGAAGAAGCGAGAAATCGCTAAATTTAAGGTGATCCTTTTTACTTGAAATTTTCTTCATTCGCAAGACTCCCTACAAAAATTTGAAATAGAATTCAAAGCCAATTGACGCTCAAAATTTAATGTTGCCGCACATCCTATTTTATAGCTCATTGAAGTTGTTTACTCAACTTTCGCAGCATGAAATAGGCAGATAAGCCTTGATGTCATTGGGCAGAGCAGCAATCCACTCCTTGAGTTGACGCTGAATAAACGCCGAAAGCTTTTTGCCTGCTTTTGCAGCGACTTCATGGATCAAATCGACCAATTGCTGTAACGCTGCGACCCAGTCCACC